>JAVERJ010000001.1:0-38505 GCA_034007185.1 Candidatus Carbonibacillus sp.
ACTTTTGCCGTAAAGCCAACGCATCCCTTCGAGGTGAAAACGGTCGTGGAAGTGCGCCAAACGATGCAGGACGAACTTTTGGTCTGGCATCACGGACAAGCTTTTGCATTGCGGGAAACGCAAAGGCCTGAGCGCCAGCCCAAAACAAAAACAGCGAGTCCTGCGTCGCCACGCAAGCCCGCTGCAAATCATCCATGGCGTCAACCATGGAAAATTAAGAAGCAGCTTCAACGTAGCATAAATCCATGACCGTTGACAAGCCTGACCGGCCTTTCTTCCCATCCGGGAAACGGAAGGGGGCGGTCAACAAGGGTGGCTCCAGCCGTCGTCACTAGACGATTGCCGCAAGGCAAACCTTGACGGATGTACGGCGTTTCCCGATAATCAACAAATCCCGGCCAGAGTATATGACATTTTCACGGAACAGTTAAGGTGACATTTTCACTGACGATTGACAGGACAACGGGTGTAATTTTTTTTTACATGTATTAAACTGGCATATCCTTTAATAACAATGACAAAAGTGCTCGCGGTTCGGAGAGAAAAACATCCGCTTCTAGACCAGAAAAAAGCTCTGGACGGGCGATCGACCAACCCACGAGAATAGAGCGTACACCTGCTGCACGCGCTGCCTGTACATCAACCGGCTGATCTCCAACGTAATAGACCGTCGCGCGATCGTCCGGCATGAAGACAGTCGCTTTTGAAGATTTTCCCACACGTTCATTGCTTTTCTCATGGTTTGGCACATGTGCCCCAAGCCGCATCAAAGCTGTGTGGAGGGGCTCGGGATGCGGTTTATGGGCGTAGACATCCTCAAATCCGACCACTGTCTGAAAAAAATGCGTCCACCCCAGTTGCTCGAGCGCATGTTCTGTGGACGCACGTTGCCGACTGGTGACAATCCCCATCGGTACACCATAGGCATAGAGCGTTTCTAAAACTTTTTGCATGCCCGGCACCGGGGCGAGATGCGTCGCAAAAATTGATTTTTGATACGTACGGTACATGTCGATCAGCGGCTCAGGATCCGCGTCTGGAAGGAGACGTAAAAATTGTTCCCGAAGCGGCAGTCCCAGATAATCGATCAGATCCCGACGATCGTATTGTCCGGGACGAACGTGCTCTAACACGTGTAAAAGACTCGTTAACACCATCTCACCCGTATCGGCGATCGTCCCATCAAAATCAAAAAGTACTATCGTTTTTTTGTGCGTCATGCGCGTATCACATCCGGAGGGTACGGGACATTGGGGGGATCGAGATAGCGGACGGACGGACCCAACCGTAAGCGGCGCACGATGATCATAAGTAACGATAAGCCGATGATCACCAGCCCAATCACTTGAGCAATGCGGAGCGTGGAAGTGAGCATCAAGGAATCGGTGCGCATGCCTTCAATGTAAAAGCGACCGATCGAATACCAGATGAGATACGTAAAAAATAACTCTCCGCGCGCCAAATTGACCCGGCGCAAAGCCAATAAGAGCAAAAATCCGCTGAAATTCCAAAGCGATTCATACAAAAAAGTGGGATGATAATAGACACCGCCGATGTTCATCTGCTCAATGATCCAATTGGGCAAATGCAAACGCTCTAAAAAAGCACGTGAGACTTCTCCGCCATGCGCTTCTTGATTCATAAAATTACCCCAACGCCCAATGGCCTGACCGATGATCAAACTCGGTGCCGCGATATCTGCCAGCCACCAAAAGGAAACGCCCCGGCGCCGCGCATACCATAAACCGACCAAAACGGAGCCAATCAAGGCGCCGTGAATGGCCAGTCCGCCTTCCCATATGGCAAAAATAGAAGCGGGGTGGGAAGCGTAATATGGCCACATAAAAGCGACATAGTATAAACGCGCCGAGAGAATGGCGACCGGCACGGCATACAGTAAAAGATCGATAAAAAAATCACCAGGTACACCAAAACGACGCCCTTCACGCATCGCCAGCAAAAGACCGATGAGTGCTCCGGTCCCAATGATTAATCCATACCACCGAACAGACAAAGGTCCGAGCGAAAAAGCGACTGGGTCAAACACAGGATGGTTCATCGAAAACTCCTTTCCATATCATAAGACATACCGTTGCGAGGGATATGTTAATCATACGCCTCATCAACTTGCCGCACAAGCACGTGATCCAGACGATCAGCAAACTGTTGCGCAGCGTTATAGCCCATCAGTTTTAAGCGATGATGCATGGCCGCGACTTCGACAATGACCGCCAGGTTCCGTCCGGGACGCACAGGAATCACAACAAGCGGTAAATCTGTATCTAGAACACGCGTATGTGCTTCATCAAGGCCTAAGCGATCGTAATTTTTTCGCGAATCCCAGTATTCTAAGCGCACGACGAGCGATATTTTTTTTCGAAGGCGGATCGCCCCAGCACCAAAAAGCGCCATGACATTTAAGATGCCTAGACCGCGAATCTCTAATAAGTTTTCAATGATGGCCGGGGCCTCACCGACCAGTTCCCCTTGGGACGTTTGTAAAATTTCTACCGCATCATCAGCAACCAAGCGATGGCCACGTTTGATGAGCTCTAAAGCCGTCTCACTTTTACCGATACCGCTCGTGCCCGTAAGCAGGATGCCGATGCCATACACTTCAACGAGGACGCCGTGCATCGTCGTGCGTGGGGCCAATTCCATTTCTAAAAAATTGGTCAGCTCGCTGATCAGTTTGGTCGTCGTAATGTTCGATTCTAAAAGCGGTACACCGTGCGATTGTGCTTCACGGATGAGATCGTCCGGGGCCGTGACGCCATGGGCAATAATGATACACGGTGTATCTTCGTGCATAAGCTTAGAAAAACGATAGCGGCGAACTTCCGGAGAAAGATCCTGTGCAAAACTCATTTCCGTCTTGCCGATGACTTGAATGCGCCGCACGGGATGATAAGCAAAATAACCGGCAATGGCCAAGCCCGGACGGTATATCTCGCTCACCGTAATGACCCTCTCCAGTCCCTCCTCCCCGGCCAGGACGTTCAGCTTAAACCGTTCGACGAGACGCCGCGTTGTCAGTTTGCGCCCTTCCATACGCTCCCCTCCTGCCTAGGTTAAGTTTTGATTACGATTGTGTCAGCGTGACTGAAGATGATCGACTGCGTTCAAGAAGCGGCGCCAGAAACTGCCCCGTATAAGAACGTGGCTCACGGGCCACCGCTTCCGGTGTACCTGTCGCCACGATCGAGCCACCACCATCGCCACCTTCTGGTCCGAGATCGATGATATAATCGGCTGTCTTGATCACATCGAGATGATGTTCTATGACGAGCACCGTATTGCCCGCATCGACCAAGCGATGTAAAACTTCTAAGAGTTTTCGAACATCCTCAGAATGAAGACCCGTGGTCGGTTCATCGAGAATATAAAGCGTCCGTCCTGTCGCCCGACGGGCGAGTTCGGTGGCCAGTTTGACCCGCTGCGCCTCACCGCCGGATAACGTCGTCGCACTTTGACCGAGACGAATGTAGCCAAGACCGACATCTTCCAAGACTTCGAGTTTACGCGCAATCCTTGGAATCGATTCGAAAAAGCTACGGGCTTCTTCGACGGTCATATCGAGCACATCGGCAATGGTTTTCCCTTTATAGCGCACCTCTAGCGTCTCTCGATTGTAGCGCTGACCTTTACAAGCCGAACACACCACGTAGACATCCGGTAAGAAGTGCATTTCAATTTTTAAAAGACCATCGCCGCGACATACTTCACAGCGACCACCTTTAATATTAAAGCTAAAGCGCCCTTTTTTGTACCCACGCATCTTGGCTTCTGGCGTGTTCGCAAACAGTTCACGAATATCGTCAAACACGCCGGTATACGTCGCAGGATTGGAACGCGGTGTGCGCCCGATGGGGCTTTGGTTAATATCGATGACTTTATCCAGGTACTCCCATCCCTCAATGCGTGCATGTGCACCGGGTCGCGTATGCGCCCCATTGAGACGGGCCGCGGCTGCCTTATAAATAATTTCGTTGACCAAGGTACTTTTCCCCGATCCGGATACACCGGTGACTGCGACAAATAGTCCTAAAGGAATGTGAACATCGATCGATTTTAAGTTATTTTCCCGTGCACCATAGATCGAAAGATACCGGCCATCCGGCTGTCTCCGTGCCTCCGGCATCGGAATGCTGCGCCGGCCGGACAAATATTGGCCCGTGAGCGATGTCGGATGATGCATCACTTCCTCTGGTGTGCCCTGCGCGACCACTTCCCCACCGTGCGCCCCCGCTCCGGGTCCGATATCAATGACGTAATCTGCAGCGCGAATCGTATCTTCGTCATGTTCCACGACGATAAGTGTATTGCCGAGATCACGCATTTGCTTTAACGCTTGAATCAAGCGGTCGTTGTCACGCTGATGCAACCCGATGCTGGGCTCATCGAGAATATAGAGCACGCCAACGAGTTTGGAACCAATTTGTGTCGCGAGACGAATACGCTGCGCTTCACCGCCGGATAAGGTGCGTGAAGCGCGTGATAGTGTTAAATAGTCTAATCCGACTTCAATTAAAAACGATAGACGTGCTTCAATCTCCTGAAGAATGGGCCGAGCCACTTGTGCTTGTTCTGCCGTGAGTGCAAGCGTCTCTAAAAAACGCCGTGTCTCTTTCAGCGGCATACGGCTGACTTCATCAATATCGTATCCACCGACCTTCACGGATAAAGCCGCTGGATTCAAACGTTTACCTTGACACGTTTCACAGATGTGTTCGCTCATAAAGGACTCAATCCATGTTTTCACTGCTTCTGAGTCGCTCTCTTGATAGCGTCGCGTCAGGTTGGGGATGATCCCTTCATAACGCACCATCCCTTCCCGCGTTGAACCAAACTCGCTCGTGTAGCGAAAGGGAAAACGCTCCTCGCTGCCATAGAGGAGTAGATCTTGTGTCGCCTTCGGTAGATCTTTAAAGGGTGTCTGCGTATCGATCCCAAAATGCTCTGTCACAGCCTGTAAAAGCTGTTCGTAATACGTTCCCCGAGCGTTGGCAACCGGCGCCAGAGCCCCTTCTTCAAGCGAGCGATCTGGGTTCGGGACGACGAGCATCGGATCAACCACCAAGCGCATGCCGAGTCCATCACAGCTCGGACAAGCGCCGATCGGCGCATTAAACGAAAAAAGACGTGGAGAAAGCTCAGGGATCGTAAAACCACAGATGGGACAGGCCATCTTTTCACTGAAGATCAGCTCTTCCCCATCGCGTTCGCCGCCGACGATCAACACTTTCACCTTGCCGTCAGCCAATTGAAGCGCCGTTTCTAACGAGTCGGCTAAGCGCGAACGCACCCCTTCTTTGATCACCAAACGGTCGACGACGATCTCAATGGTGTGTTTTTTATTTTTCTCAAGCCGAATGTCATCTTCGATCTCCCGAATCTCTCCATCAACCCTAAGACGCGTGAACCCTTGCCGACGGATGGATTCAAGGAGTTTGACGTGCTCACCTTTCCGTCCTTCGACCACGGGCGCAAGCAGTTGAAGACGCGTTTTTTCAGGCAACGTGAGCAAGCGATCGACCATCTCGTCGACGGTCTGCGCTGTAATCGGCAGATGGTGCGTTGGACAAATGGCCGTTCCGACACGCGCAAACAAAAGTCGCAAATAATCGTGTATTTCTGTGACCGTCCCGACCGTTGATCGCGGATTGGCACTTGTCGTCTTTTGATCGATGGATATGGCTGGGGAGAGTCCTTCGATGGCATCGACATCCGGTTTGTCCATCTGTCCCAAAAACTGACGGGCATACGCAGAGAGCGACTCAACATAACGCCTTTGACCTTCGGCATACAAGGTGTCGAAAGCGAGGGAAGATTTACCTGAACCGGACAGTCCCGTCAAGACGACGAGTTGACCACGTGGAATGGTGACATCGATATTTTTTAGGTTGTGGACGCGCGCCCCTTTGACGATAATCGCTTCTTGGGCCATGCTTCTTCTCCTTTCAACTCGATCAATAGATCGCGTAGCTCTGCAGCGCGTTCAAAGGCGAGATCAGCCGCTGCCTGTTTCATCTCTTGCTCTAGACGACGGATGAGCGTCTCCCGCTCCTCAGAGCGCAATGCTTTTTGAATGTCTGTTAGATAATCAGCCGCGCGTTCCCGTACTTTGGTCGCCTCGATGACTTCATAGACTTGCTTTTTAATCGTCTGCGGGGTAATACCGTGTGCTTCATTGTAAGCCATTTGGATCGCTCGGCGCCGCTTGGTCTCTTCGATGGCCCGACGCATCGATTCAGTCATCGTATCGGCGTAGAGAATGACCATGCCATGCGCATTGCGAGCAGCGCGACCGATGGTCTGGATGAGTGATGTCTCCGAACGGAGAAACCCTTCTTTATCCGCATCTAAGATGATGACCAAACTCACCTCAGGAAGATCCAAACCTTCTCGCAACAAGTTGATGCCGACGAGAACATCAAACGACCCAAGTCTCAAATCGCGAATAATGGTCAAGCGTTCGATGGTGTGAATATCGGAATGCATGTAACGCACCCGAACGCCCATTTCTTTCAAGTAGTCCGTCAGATCTTCTGCCATCTTTTTTGTCAACGTCGTAATAAGGACGCGTTCGTCGCGTGACGCTCGAATGCGCACTTCTTCCAAAAGATCATCGATCTGACCTTTGGTCGGGCGAACCACCACTTCCGGATCGAGAAGTCCTGTTGGACGGATGATTTGCTCGACAACATCCGGTGCTTTGGCGCGTTCATACGGTCCAGGGGTCGCGGAAACAAAAACAGCTTGGTGGATTCTTGCTTCGAATTCTTCAAACTTGAGCGGTCGGTTATCGACCGCCGAAGGTAGACGAAAACCGTACTCGACGAGTGTCATTTTTCGTGAATAATCGCCATTGTACATACCGTTGAGCTGTGGGATGGTCACGTGTGATTCATCGATCATGATCAAAAAATCGTCTGGGAAATAGTCGAGAAGCGTATACGGGGCAGCGCCCGGCGGACGGCCTGTAAGATGGCGCGAATAATTCTCAATCCCTGAGCAAAACCCCATCTCTCGCATCATTTCCAGATCAAAACGGGTGCGCTGCTCTAGGCGCTGCGCCTCTAATAACTTTCCTGCCTGACGCAGTTCGTTCAGTCGCGCATGAAGCTCTTGTTCGATGCTTTTAATCGCCCGCTGCATCACTTCTTCACGGGTTACATAGTGTGAAGCGGGAAAGATGGCCACATGCTCACGATCGCCTTTAATCTCACCGGTTAATACATCGATCTCGGTGATCCTCTCGATTTCATCACCAAAAAATTCAATGCGAATCGCCTGTTCACTGCGTGATGCAGGAAACACTTCTAAAACATCGCCACGAACACGAAACGTCCCACGATGAAAATCGTAGTCGTTGCGCACATACTGAATATCCACAAGCTTTCTGAGAACGTCTTCGCGGGAACGCTCCATCCCTATGCGGAGTGACAAGACAAGTTCGCGATACTCTCGAGGATCCCCCAAGCCGTAGATGGCCGAGACACTGGCGACGACGATCACATCTCGCCGCTCGAGGAGCGCACTGGTCGCTGAGTGCCGCAATTTATCGATCTCATCATTGGTGCTGGCATCTTTTTCGATATACGTATCCGTCTGTGGGACATACGCTTCAGGCTGATAATAATCGTAATATGAGACGAAATATTCAACCGCATTGTGCGGGAAAAAGGTGCGAAATTCATTGGCCAGTTGGCCCGCCAATGTTTTATTTGGGGCAAGAACGAGTGTCGGCTTACCCAGCGCGGCAATAACATGCGCCATCGTATACGTCTTGCCCGTCCCGGTTGCACCGAGGAGCGTCATAAAACGACGTCCGTCTCGCAAACCGGCGACGAGTTTTTCGATGGCCTTGGGTTGATCACCTTGCGGTGGATACGGCTGAACGAGTTTGAATGTTTGCGACACAACTTCCACCCCCTCAAAACCCTTTTTCAGCGTTTGACCCTTTATCTCTATAACTATATCATAACACCTAAGCGAACGGTAGAACGGCAAAAGCCACCTCGTTTTGTATTCAAGGTGGCTACCGACATTTCTTTTTGTCACATTTTATACCATGAACCAATCACACTCATCCCTGCACAGAACGTTCATGACGCTCTATGGTTGTCTTGTCACGCTCATGACCTTTCTTCTTAGGATACAGCCGGTTGTCTTTTGTCTTTTTGCGGAACGCTTGAAGGAGACGATGTTGCCTATCCCAAGTGACGTCCGCCTGAGGCGGGACAAAGATCAACCCATACAGATGATGATCCCCTTCGTAGCGCGGCCCTTGTCGCAAGATCATCTCTGAAGCTTGATCGAAACCTTGAAACCGCGTAAAGGCTGGACTTTCTTGTAAGGCACGATAATATTCCGCAATGGTGTTTACTTTTTTCCCATTGACTTGGGTGATGCGTTCGCCAGGTACAAAGCCTAAGCGCGCAGCTGGACTTTCGGGTACGACCGCAAGGATTGTTAAGCCTTCCTGCGCTGGCAAAAGCGTACGCTGGCCCTGAACGAGCAACCGATCCACGATCGTGCGACTGCTTTCGATCGTCAGTAAAATCAAAACGGTGGCAAGTGGGCGATATACAAAGCCTTCGATCGGCAAAAGAGCGGAAAGAGCGATCAGTCCTATCATGAAAAGACCCAATAATACATAGACGGTACCCTTTTTCCGCGCAAGCGGTTTGGGAAGACGGCCTGGGTACATGTCATTCAATGGAATAAAAAGGGGGACCATCGCCGAACCGTGCACGCCTGACGAAACACCCAACAAGGTAAGCCAAGACGTCAAGCGATACCCAGCTTCTATCCCGCCGCGATGCGTCCGCCCTAGATAGGGTGAATACAGAGAAGGAGGGAGGAGCCAGTAGGCTAGTCCTTGACTCAAAAGGATACTGCTGGCTGCCACCCACCAACCGCGGATAGAGGCCGTCATCGCAAGGTTGATATCGGTACGTAACGCCTCGAGCCACGGCCAGGATACCCATGATTGAGCGCTTATGGACTGGATCGTGAAGGAGAAAGCAAAAAGAAAAAGAAGAACGCGCAATGGTTGAGCAAGGCGATCGTAGAATAAGGCCCAACCCAGCGTAAGTCCCGCCCATAACCAAAGAAGCGTTGGAGGCAAAGGATCAACCCATAACCAGAGAAGGCTGGGCACAAGCGAAAGCAACAAGCCTGTGCCCAGAACCCATATGACCCTTATTCCCGTTTTCCCTAATGCAACGCCGAACAGATGACGTTCCCAGGCGATTTGCTGTCGATGCAAGGCCACCGTGAGGACCCAGCCGATCAGAACCGCCACCATACCGCTTCCCCAACGCATGAGCACGTCCATCACGTTTCCGTTTCTCCTCTTATGGTATGGCTAGCACCGTATCGTTATTTCTGTAACGCTTTGAGCACCGTCTGTAAGGCTTTCTCCAACTGTCGATCGTTGTCTGGGTTTTTAATCTTTTGGACCAAGCTGTTGTTCAAGGCTTGTGCTGTCTGATCATCAAGCTTCCCGGTGGTCAGCAACCCTTCTTTGCTCTGGAAGGCGCGCAATGCTTGTTCCGTCGTTGCATCAAAATAACCATCAGTGCGCTTTGGATCAAACCCTAGCGCCTTAAGCATTTGCTGCATCAGGGCAATGGTTTTATCATTCGTATCACGGCCCAGAGGCTTTTCCACCGCAAGCGGTGGCAGATGAAAATAAGCCGGTTCTTGGACTTCAACCGTCGGCGTCACACCGACTTTGTGAATCCAACTGCCATCGGGTGCCAACCATTTTGCTGTCGTCAGTTTGAGTGTACCGCCACTTGAAAGATCTTTCGGTACTTGCACGGTCCCTTTGCCAAAAGACTTCGTACCGACAATCGGGAAACCAGCATCTTTAAGACCGGCGGCTAAAATCTCAGAGGCACTGGCGCTGCCTTCATCGATGAGTACGACAACGGGTATCCCCAGTCCTTGGCCATTCGATTTGGCGACTTCACGGTGACCATCACGGTATTCGATTTGATACATGATTTTACCGTTTGGTAAAATCGTGTTTAAAATATGATCAACCGCACCGAGGTATCCGCCGGGGTTACCGCGCACGTCGATGATCAGCCCTTCGATGCCCTCGGCTTGAAGGTTTTTTAACGCTGCTTTAAATCGTTCATCCGTGTTTTCAGAAAACGATGTAATCTGCAGTCGACCGATGGTATGGCCATCCTTTTGAAAACGACTGCTATAAACACTTTCCAAAGGAATTTTATCCCGTATCACGGTAATGGTGATGGGTTCGCTAAGGCCATTTCGCAAGATGCCGAGTTCTACTTTGCTGCCTTTGGGACCCCGTATTTTTTTGACGGCTTCATGTAAACTCAAGCCTTCGATCGATTGTCCATCGACAGTGATGATCTGATCGTTGGGACGAATGCCTGCTTTTTCAGCCGGTGAATCTTTAAACGGCGACACAACCGTTAAGCGATTGTTTTGCATGGTCACTTCTGTCCCTATCCCTTCAAAGGAACTGCTCAGCGACGTTTGAAACTCTTTTAGTTCTTCCGGATCCATATAACTCGTATAAGGATCGCCGAGCGCATCGACCATGCCTCGAATGGCACCATCGATGAGTTTGGAAGCATCGGCTGCTTCTGGATCATAGTAATTGCTTTCAATCACTTGATACGCTTCAAGCAAGCGTTGAAAACCAACCGGTGCTTTGAGCGTGACCGTCTTTTCTCGTTCTGGGACCGCACCGGCAAGTGTACCATCGAGACTCGGTTTGCCCGTCAAGAGCGCTGGATTTTTCGCAAAAAGCAAGGTAAGCGCACTACCGAGGACGATGCCAAAGACAAAAAGGAGCGCCGCCCTAAGCCGTTTATGCGTCGCCATCATTCATCGTCCTTTCTTTGTCAAGATCGTCACGCATTTATTATATCCTAAAATGGCGTTTTCTTCATCCTCTTTTTAAATGATTTTTGATACACGCTATTTTTTACCGAGATATTGCATAGGATTGACGTAATCGCCTGCTTTGAGGACAGAAAAATGTAAATGGTTACCCGTGGAAAGACCTGTCGTGCCAACTTCCGCGATTTTCTGACCCCGTTCCACAACTTGTCCGACGGTTACTTTAATGCCGCCGGGCCGAATATGTCCGTAGAGTGTGCTCATCCCTGCCCCATGGTCAATGATGACGGTGTTCCCATAGCCCCCATAATATTCAGCCAAGATGACTTTCCCACTTTCTGCGGCATAAATGGGCGTCCCCTCCGGCGCCGGAAGATCGATGCCCGAGTGATTACTCGGTTTATTTGTAATGGGATGCTTCCGAGGCCCAAAAGGCGATGAGATCGTTGTATACTGCGTCGGAAGAGGCCAAGCCAATACCCCGCCTGTCCAATAGACTTTGGCTAATTCTTGGTTGATGCGATTGTACTCTTTCACGAGTTGCGACAGTTGATGATCGTATTTTTCGATTTCTTTCTCATAATCGACTGCTTGACTCTGCAAAGAAGCGACTTGCACGCGCCGTTCTTTGTGCATGCTGGCAAGTGTTCGTTTTTTATCTTCAAGTTCGGCGTACTTTTTCTGCAGATCGGCCAAGTATCGATCGATTTCCTGTTTTTTTTCAGCAATGAGCGCTTGATCTTGCTTATTTTTTTCTAAAAGTTCCTGATCATGGGCAACAATTTTCCCCATGAAATCGAGCCGACTTAAAAAATCCGCAAAGTCTTTTGCGGTAAGAACCACTTCGACATAGGACGTTTGACCATGAATATAAAGGGCTTTTACACGTTCCCTGAGAAGACGGTTGCGTTCTTTGACACGCGCTTCGGCGGCATCAAGATCTTGCGCTGCCTTTGCCGCCTTTTCTTCCGTTTCATTGATATCACTTTCCAGCCGTTTCATCGATTGTTCAGTTTCATTCATTTTCATATCTAAATATTGAATTTCTTGATTTAACTTTTGCTGGGTCGATCTGTTCTTGGATAGTTGTTGGGTGAGCTGCTGTGTCATGGCTTTGGCCCGCGCTTGTTCTTGTTTGATACGCTCGAGTTCTGCCCGAAGCTTTGCTTCATTGGTGTTTGAGGATGCAGCCAGTGGATATGAACCGCCCCAAAGAAAAACCAACAATAGCACAAGACTGATCACAGAGATCCACGTTTGACCGACGAGACGTTGTTTCGTTTTGTTCAATCTTCTCTCCCCTTTGATATGTATGGCGCACCGTTGATCAGGCGCGCAAAAATTTACGAATGGACGATAAAGATCCCCAAATACCGATGATCAATCCTAGGCCAAAGAGCGTAACGACGAGCGGCACAAGGACGATCTGCAACGTTAACACGGACATCGACAGTATCTCTGTTCCTTCGACATATCGTTGATACACATACACCAATACCATAAACGGTAGACCCGCCCCGATCAGACCGATCAGCGCCCCTTCTATAAAGTAAGGCATGCGTATATACCATTTGGATGCACCGACCAGTCGCATCAGCTCCACTTCTTCCCGTCGCGAAAGAATGGTCAATTTGATGGTGTTGGAGATTAAAAACGTCGCGGTTAAAGCCAGACCAATGACGACAACGAGCATCACTTGACGAATGACCGTCGTGATCTCGAGCAGCTTGGCGACTTCCTCTTGGGCATACCGAACCTTCTCAACTTGAGGCCATTGTTTGATCGTTTGTGCGAGTTCCGCCGTTTGTGACGGCGCATCCGTTTTGATAAAAAAGGCATCGGGCAATGGATTGTCATCATCGAGCCCGACAAATAGATCGGCTTCATCAGCGTACGTTTCTTTAAGCCAAGCCAAGCCTTCTTCGCGAGGGACAAAACGGACGCTATGAACATGGGGAAGCTGTTTTAAATCCGAGGCCATGATTTGAATCGCATCTTGGGTCGTATCCATTTTCAAATAAATCGAAATTTCAACTTGTGATTCGGTCTGCTTGGCTAAATGATCAATGTTCAAGGCAGCTAGGA
Organism: Candidatus Carbonibacillus sp.; assembly: GCA_034007185.1. GTDB lineage: Bacteria > Bacillota > Bacilli > Thermicanales > DSM-22653 > Carbonibacillus. Next base: position 12,976 of record JAVERJ010000001.1, read on the forward strand.
TAAACACACCGACAAGAAAGAGCGTGATCGATACGGTCGCTATGGACGCAAAGCTCATCCAACCATTCCGCAGAAAACTACGAAAAGCATCCCGTACATGACGTCGAAACGTTCTCGGTTTCATGGACGATCGTAAACCCCCTTTGCCTCGTCGCGCACCAAGCGACCTCCGCTCAGTTCCAATACACGACGACGAAAGCGGTTGACGATATCTCGATCATGGGTAGCCATGATCACGGTCGTCCCTTGCAGATTGATTTCTTCCAGAAGTTTTAAGATTTGTAAAGAGTTTTCGTAGTCAAGATTTCCAGTCGGTTCATCAGCGATGATCAGTTGCGGCTTATTGGCAAGCGCTCGGGCAATGGCAATGCGTTGCTGCTCACCGCCGGAGAGTTCTCTGGGAAAGCGCTTGGCATGGACTTTCAAGCCGACGAGATACAAGAGTTCTTGAACACGTCGGCGAATCTCTCGCGCCGGCGCTTCTATCACTTCCAACGCAAACGCTATATTTTCCTCTACCGTTAAACGATCAATGAGGCGATAATCTTGAAAAACAACGCCAATGCTCCGGCGCAGTCGATGGAGATGACGACGCTTAAAGCGGCTGAAATCAAAACCGTTGACCATCATTTTACCCTTGGTCGGGAGTTCTTCTCGATACAGAAGCTTTAACCACGTTGACTTGCCTGCACCCGATGGACCGATTAAATAGACGAATTCGCCTTTGTCAATCGAGAGCGTGATATCGCTAAGCGCCACCACACCATTTTTATACGTCTTAAACACATGCTGCATCTCGATCAACACAGGGCACCCTTTCTGAAATGTCGAATCATTTCCCGGGAAAAGAAAGCTGTCGAAAGGAGTGAAACGATGTCTATGATCTATGTCTATGATTATAGCATGGAATGACGCGTAAGGCGACTAAAAAACAAAAAAAATGATAGGAGAATCCTACCATTTGACATAAAAAACTTAGGCTTGTTTGATTGTGAGAACGCGCCTCAAAACGTTCGACGAAACACGTAGCTTGTTCGTAAATAGCCCATTTTTTCCTCATAAAATCGATGGGCCTCGGTCCGTTCCAAACCACTCGTAAGTTCGATGCGCTCGCATCCTCTCGCTTCCGCCCAACGTTCGACAAAGGTCAACAGATGTTCCCCATATCCTGCAGAACGATGGGAAGCACTCGTCACAAGATCGTAAAGCATAAAGTACCGACCGTTATAAAGATTGTGCAAGATGAGGCCACCGGCCAAAGAAACGAGTTCCGCTTCCACCATCCTTCCAAAAAGATGATACCCGAGCGCGGACATGGCTTTCATGTGTTCCATATACGTTTCTTCGTTCAGATGATGTCGCAACTGCACCATCAGCGGAAACGCTCGCTTCCAATCTTCCGGTGTATCGAGTAAGACAATCGACTCTTCTAATATTTGCAAGGCGTGACCCCCTTTATATCTCTCCCATACATCCGCCGCGCCGATCATCTTTCAATGCATGCCTTAGATTATACCATCATTACTTCTTGTCTTGATTCTGAGCCGCTAATTCTTGTTTGAGGGCATCCGTGAGATGAAGGCCGAGCGCTTCGATAGCCGCTTCATTCACCTTTAAAAATGTATCTTGCACAATGAGTACAGGAATCGTCCCCGGATCTTCACCGTTTAACACACGAACGGCCAGTTCTCCCGTACGTTGGCCAAGCTTATATTGATCGATACCATACGTCGCCACCGCGCCTTTATCGACAGAGTCGGGATCAGAGGCAAAGACCGGCTTTTTGAGACTATTGGCACGTTCAAGATAATGATCCATGGCGCCGACAACAAGGTTATCATTGAGCGTTAAAAAAGCATCGACTTGCGGTCCGAGCGCATCAACGGCGAGTGGCACTTCACTGCTCTGGCTGATACCACGTGCAATGATTTTCAATCCTTGTGCCGTCGCAGCTTTTTCTGCTTGCTTGAGTTGAGCTTCAGCATTCACTTCCCCTGAGTTATACACAATACCGATCGTCTTCGCTTCCGGTAAAAATTTTAGGATTAAGGCGATTTCTTGATCGATCGGTGTTTGATCGCTCGATCCAGTGATATGCCCGCCGGGATGCGCTAAATCTTCAACCAGACCAGCGGCCAGTGGATCGCTCACTGCCGCAAAAACAATCGGTTTATCTTGAACCACTTCCTGAACTGCCTGCGCCGAAGGTGTCGTAATCGCAATAATGAGATCAAGATTCTTTCCGGCAAACTTATGAGCAATGTCGGTCGCTATGGTGCGATCGCCCTGCGCGTTTTCATAATCAACGGTTAAGTTCTTACCAGACTCATAGCCAGCATCATTTAGAGCCTGCACAATGCCTTCACGAATCGCATCCAGCGATGGATGTTCGATGATCTGCGTGATACCGATGGACACAGCTTTTAACTGCGGTGATGGTTGATCGTTGTTCGAAGGTGTCGTACCCTCCGACGGTGTGTCCTGAACACCTGTTGTTGTCTGTTGACGCGGCCCTGAACACCCCGCAACCACCATCACGACGACCAAAAGCAATAAAAAAACCGATTTTCTCATACTCCTCTGTCTCCTCTCATCTTCGCGCACTTTCTTCGGACCATCTAACGTTTTCCCGCCTATGAAGCGAAAGCACGCCGGAGTCGCGCCGCCTGCGCAACCCCAGCGTGTTGAAAAAGTCCGTATGCTGTGCATTATAGCACACCTTACGTTCTTCGTAAAGTTTGTAACACATGTATTTTTTACTTTATCTTCTTGGGTGATACCCCGCACCGTCCCTTGCACCTTCCGAGAACGCACGAGAAAAATCCCCCTTAAAAGGGCATAAAGGAGGAAGCGATCACGGGATGATGCGATGAAACCCTTCGCCGAGCACTTCGGTAGCGGGCAATACAATGACAAACGCACGCGAATCAATGTTTTGTACAGCATCTTTTAGTTTCTGTACTTCCCGTTGGTCCACAACCGTCATCAGCATCGGGCGGGGCATGTTGGAATAACCGCCAAGGGCTTCGATCCGCGTCAGTCCACGATCCAGATCATAGAGTACCGCTTCTTTGACCGCTTCTTCCTGTTCGGTAATAATATAGGCTACCAAAGCACGGCGCGTACCAAGCATCACCATGTCAATCGTCTTTCCCGTAAGATAAAGGCCGATGAGTGCATAGAGGGCCTGTTCGATATCAAAGACAAACGCCGCCCACGTGATGACCAGCCCGTCTAAAAAACGCACTGTCGCGGAGAGCGGAAAGCCCGTCAAGCGCGTTAAGACTTGCGCCAAAAGATCTGTCCCCCCTGTGGAACCGCGACCGCGAAACACGAGCCCCAGACCTGCCCCCACCCCAATGCCCCCAAAGACGGCGGCGATCAGTGGAGACGTGGTCACCGATGGTACCCCCTCTGTCCAAAAGACAAACAGTGGTAGCACCATCGTTCCGACAAAGGTCTTAAAAGCAAAACCCCGTCCCAGCACAAACGTGCCCAGTACAAAAAGGGGCAGATTAAGCGCCCATTGCGTATAAGCTGGGCGGATGCCAAAAAGGGCCTGAATGATGATGCTGACACCAGAGACACCGCCCGAAGCAATACGAAAATGATTTAAAAACACGTTAAAACTTAAGGCGATGAGAAACGCACCTAAAAACAACAAACTGTAATCATGGAGCATACGGAGAGCTGGTGGAAGCGGTTTGTGAAGACGGCGATTGTCGCCTTCTTGCTTATGAGCTTTGAGACGCATGATTGGCCATCATCCTCAAATAAGCGTCGATGAAACCATCGATTTCCCCATCCATCACCGCCTGAACATTACCGACTTCGACTTGTGTACGATGATCTTTCACCATGCTGTAAGGATGAAAAACATACGAACGAATTTGTGATCCCCAAGCGATTTCTTTTTGTTCACCGCTTAGCGCCGAAAGTTTCGCTTCACGTTCGGCGATTTCTCGTTCAAGAAGTTTCCCACGCAAAATTTTGAGCGCCCGTTCACGATTTTGAATTTGTGAACGTTCCGATTGACAGGTGACAACGATCCCGGTCGGCAAGTGGGTGATGCGCACAGCGGAATCGGTTGTATTGACATGTTGGCCCCCGGCGCCGCTGGAACGATAAACATCGATTTTTAAATCTTCATCGCGAAGGTGCACTTCTACGTCATCTTCGACTTCCGGAAGCACGTTCACCGATGAAAAAGATGTGTGCCTTCGACCCGAGGCATCAAACGGAGAAATGCGTACCAAGCGGTGCACACCCCGCTCCGCCTTCAAATAACCATAGGCATACGCCCCTTTGATCAAAAGGGTCGCGCTTTTGATGCCCGCTTCTTCCCCCGGCAGCATATCCAAAACCTCTACTTTAAAGCCGCGCCGCTCGGCCCACCGTTCGTACATTCGAAAAAGCATTTGTGCCCAATCTTGGGATTCTGTCCCCCCAGCACCGGCATGAATTTCTAAGATGGCTGGGGCCTGATCGTACTCCCCTGATAAAAGTACGGTGAGTTCAGCCTGAGCGACGTCACGTGAGAGGCGTTGAACACTATCGATCAGCTCACGCACGAGTTCAGCGTCTTCTTCTTCTTTAATCAGCGCAAGAAGGGTATCGATATCCTCTAAACGCGCTTTAAAATCATCCATGAGCTCAATGCTCTCTTTGAGACGGTGGCTTTCCGCAAGTGTTTTTTGGGCCTGATTCGGGTCGTCCCAAAAATCAGGTGCACTCATCGCTTCTTCCAGTTCCAACAGCCGTCTTTTTTTCCCTTCCGGGTCAAAGAGACCCCCTGAGTCCGCCGATGCGTTCTTTGAGGCTTTTAATCTCTTGTCTTAATTCATAATGATCCATACGTTCGACATCCTTTCAATGCTTTCGTATTTAAATATCTAAAAGCGATGCGCTTTTATGTTTATGCATCACGACCATGACAGTGTTTATATTTTTTACCACTGCCACATGGACAGAGTTCATTGCGACCGATTTTTCTTTCTTTGACGAGGGGTTTCTTTTGAGGAGGGGTTTCCCCTTCCTTTTCTACTGCTTCTCCTTCTGCCACGGCTACTCGGACGAGCGGAGAGACGCCGACTTGTGCTTTCATAATAAAGGTCGATACTTCTTCTTCAATGCTGGCGATCATCTCTTGAAACATATTGAAACCTTCAAACTGGTATTCACGCAATGGATCGGTCTGAGCGTAGGCGCGCAAATGAATCCCTTGTCGAAGTTGATCCATCGCATCAATATGATCCATCCATTTTGCATCGACCGAACGTAAGACGACGACTTTTTCAAATTCGCGCATGATCTCCGGGGTCAATGTCTTTTCGCGCTCGTCATAAAGTGCTTCCACCTTTTGCAGGAGAAAAGCGATGAGCGCTTCTTTATCGCCTTTCTCACGGAACGCTTCCAGCGCTTCGACCTGCACATGCCCCTCGGAAAGCACAGTCCCTTGCAAATGACGTACGACAGCATCTAAATCCCATTCTTCGGGTACGAGATCATCGCTAATATGAAGCGAAACAACACGACGCACGTGAGATTCCATCATGCCCATGACAATCGGACGAATGTTGTCTTCATAGAGGATTTCTCGACGTTGTTTGTAGATGATCTCGCGTTGTTCGTTCATGACGTTATCATACTGAAGAACGATACGCCGACGATCAAAGTTCATGCTCTCAATTTTTTTCTGAGCAGATTCAATGGCCCGTGTGACCAGTTTGCTCTCTATCGGCTCATCATCCGGAAGGTTCATCCGCTCCATCAGGTTACGAATCTGTTCACCGCCAAATTTTTGCATGAGCTCATCTTCTAAAGAAACGAAAAATCGCGATTCACCGGGATCGCCTTGGCGTCCAGAACGACCGCGCAATTGGTTATCAATGCGGCGTGCTTCATGCCGTTCCGTACCAATGATGTACAGCCCGCCCAGGGCAGCGACACCTTCACCCAACTTAATATCCGTTCCCCGGCCAGCCATATTTGTGGCGATGGTCACTGCACCTTTTTGCCCGGCCTGAGCCACAATCTCCGCTTCCTGCGCATGATGCTTGGCATTGAGCACATTGTGTGGCACCCCCCGCCGAATCGCTTCGATCGTTTTGAGCGCCTGCTTAAGCCGTGCGTACGCCTCCCGCACACGTTCCCCTTTTGTTTCCAGCACCGAACCATACGGTTCGAGTTTGGCACGTGTCAGCGTACCGGGGGCTTCTAAAAGACGGATGAGCTGGGCATCGATCCCTTCTTCACCCATATGGCCAGATGTCAGAAATTCCTTTAACGTTGCGGCACGCTCCGTCAGACGTTCTAGATAATATTTCGGTGTTGTGAGCATGGCGGAGAGATATTCCGACACTTCAATGGATATCGTACCCACCAACACCGGCTGACCCTTGTCATGGCGCTCTACAATTTCTTCAATCACCGCAAAAAATTTAGCCTTTTGACCTTTGTAGACGACATCGGGATGGTCGATGCGAATCATCGGTCGATGGGTCGGTACGACCACAACGTCCATCCCATAGATGGATTTAAATTCTTCTTCCTCTGTTTTTGCCGTCCCCGTCATACCGGCCAGTTTTTGATACATGCGGAAGTAATTTTGCAACGTAATGGTCGCAAGCGTCATCGTCTCTTCTTGAATTTTAAGGCCTTCTTTTGCTTCGATCGCTTGATGCAACCCGTCGCTGTAACGCCGACCGTGCATCAGTCGCCCTGTAAATTCATCGACGATGATCACTTCACCGTCTTGGACCACATAATCGACATCTCGCCGCATCAAAACATGCGCTTTTAATGCTTGGACGATGGCATGGTTTAAATCCATGTGTTCAGCGTCATACAAATTGTCAATCGCAAAAAACCGCTCTGCTTTTTCAACACCGCTCTCGGTCAAGGCCACACTGTGCGCTTTCACATCAACCGTATAATCCGTATCTGCTTGAAGGCCCCTGACAAAGCGACTGGCTTGGGTGTAAAAGCCGGCATCTTTTTTAGGGTTACCAGAGATGATCAGCGGTGTACGCGCCTCATCAATCAAAATGGAGTCGACTTCGTCGATGACAGCAAAATGAAGCGGCCGTTGCACAAGCTGCTCTTTGTAAAGAACCATGTTATCACGAAGGTAGTCAAAGCCAAATTCGTTATTCGTCCCATACGTAATATCACTGGCATAGGCCGCTTGTTTTTCAGCATGACTCATGCCCGGAATATTTAAGCCTACGGTTAATCCCAAAAACTCATAAATGCGTCCCATCTCCATGCGGTCGCGGGAAGCTAAGTAATCGTTCACCGTAACGACGTGGACACCTTTCCCTAAAAGCGCGTTGAGATAAACGGCAAGGGTCGCCACAAGTGTTTTACCTTCCCCTGTTTTCATCTCTGCAATTCGGCCGTCGTGAAGAACCATCCCTCCGATGAGTTGGACATCGAAGTGACGCAAGCCGAGTGTGCGTTTGCTCGCTTCCCGGACAACCGCAAAAGCCTCTTCTAAAAGATCATCGAGCGATTTTCCTTGCTCCAGAGCAGATCGAAATTCAACCGTCTTTGCAGCCAGTTCAGCATCAGAGAGTTTTTCCATCACAGGCTCTAACGCATTGATGCGCTCGACTTTTTGCATGTATTTTTTAATATCGCGTTCGTTCGTTGCACCGAACCAACGTCTTAAGACTCCTAACATCTTTAGGACCCCTTCCTAGCCAATCCCTTTTCAAATTGTAACAATGCGCGCGGCAAATTACAACCAACAATAAAAAAGGCAGCTCCCGTTTTCGGGCGTCTGCCTTTACCCTTGCGCCTTACGTCACAGCATCAGACCGCGCTTCCTATCGAATCAAACGTTAAAACTCTGGTTCAATCAACCCATATGTTCCATCACGTCGTTTGTAGACGATACCGACATCGTCCGTTTCCGCATTTTGAAAAACAAAGAAGTTATGCCCTAACAAATCCATTTGCAGCACTGCTTCTTCGACATTCATCGGTTTTAGAGCAAACCGTTTTACGCGTACGATGCGTGGTTCTTCTCCATGCGCGTCTCCATTGTTCTCTACTGTTTCTTGCACCTGACTGAAGAAGTTTCCTAATCCTTCATGTTCACGGGCTTTGCGATGAATACGCGTTTTATATTTGCGAATCTGCCGTCCTAACTTTTCAACCACATTATCAATGGCTGCATACATATCATCCGTTTTATCTTCAGCGCGTAAAATCAGTCCCGGCGTTGGCACGGTGACTTCTACGCGCTGCCCGTCACGATAAACTTTCATCGTCACGTGGGCGACGACATCAGCGTCATCTTGAAAGTATTTTTCCAATTTTTCCATGCGTTTCATCGTATACTCTTTCAAGGCCTCAGTGACTTCAATATTCTCACCGCGAAATAAGTACTTCATGTCATCAGCCTCCCATCTGGTACCGCTTACGTTTATTATACATGGAAAAGCCTTGGAAGGCTATGGCCTCGCATCGAAATATGTAAAAAAGCCCCGAACATTTCGGGACTTTTAGGTCATATCCAGTCTTCTCGTTCAAGTGTATCATACCGTAGACACTGTCCTTGAAAACTCGTGCATCTATGCTGCTTCAGACCGGTTGAACATATATATATATTGTATCCTTGCATGCACTGACCTACGTAAGCAAGACTTAGGAAAGCTTTGTCACGTTGGCAGCTTGCGGACCGCGAGCGCCTTGAACGATCTCAAAGGAAACCGCTTGGCCTTCTTCTAAAGTGCGATAACCTTCCCCGACGATCGCCGAATAGTGAACGAACACATCGTCGCCACCTTCACGCTCGATAAAACCATAACCTTTGGTCGCATTAAACCACTTTACACGTCCTTCAAACACGTACAAACATCCCTTTCAGAAATATACTCATAAGCGCCGCAGGGCAGTGCTTACATGTTGATTGTAGCATAACCCAATGCACAAAGCAAGGATTTTTTCAAATCATTTAGAAGCTTTTCTCCCGTTTCTTGGAAACGCATTGAGCCATCAGCAGCCGATCCATAGACAGCATTAAATGAGCATATCTAAGAGAAGACCATGTAAAGCGCCGATCGCTTGTAAAACGTCGAGATCGCTCGCACGCTCATCGAGCACACGGCGCGTGACCGCTTCCAGCGCCTTGTCAATCGAACGCGCTAAACGAAAGCGCCGCATATGTCCACGGCGATCAAGCGTTTGTTCTTCATAAACAGAAAACGCTTGCATCAGATCTTCTACCAGTTTTTGAACGGCTTGGCGGTAACGATATAAAAGCGTCAATGTACGTTTTTGAGCGAGATGATCCGCCAGTTGAAACACTTCATCAATTCGAGCTTGAAAACGTCCATGGTAAGGCGTCAGTTCTTGCAACAAGTTCGATCGAAAGGATGCGGCCGTCGACTCACGAGCGATGCCTTGTTCAGTACGTCCTTGTTTTGTATGAGGATCTGTGATATACGTTCTTTCCATAGCCAAAAGACGTCGGACACGTTCGTGCGCACCGATATCCATCGCTTTCCCCATCCTCACTGTTTATCGTTTGACATCAAAAAAACCGCCTGTCCATTCTATATCCGATCCATAATAGGCTTTTTCCATGACCTGCATGCGACGCGCTTGTAAAAAATCATGCGTGAAAGCACGTTCCATTTCGCGGAGCACTGTTTTTAACGTTTCTTCTAAACGCACGGCTTCTTCTCGAATCCCCGCTGGCCATTGTAGGCGGGGAGCATTCGGTTGCTGGCCAGATGCCGAACGATGGACATCGGTGATCCACTGCGCTCTCTTTTCGAGTGCTGCTTCAAGACGCTCTATGTCGCGCTGTTGAGCAGCGCGTATGGCTTCTTCGGTCCACTTTCGCCACGATCCATAATCACTCATCACGCACCCCTTCTTTCCAGGGACCTTTCTTCTTGTTCAGGAGAAGGTAGACATCGATGATTTCTCCTGTCGATGCCGTTCAAGCGCTTGTGCCCATGTCTCCCGTAGGTCTACCAAAAGTTCTAGTATGTTTTCAACTTTTTGGACATCCTTTTTAGTGTTGGCCACAATCAATTCATGGAGCATGAAGTCATAGAGTGCGTATAAATTTTGGGCAAGCGGAATGGTATGATCCAATCCATCGATTAAAGCATGCAAAATATCTTGCATCCGCACGAGGGATCGGTGACTTTTTTCATAGTCTTTTTTCTCAATCGCCCGGCAAGCCATCCGACCTTGTTTAATCGCGCTGTCATAGAGCATGAGCACAAGTTCTTGCGGTGACGCCGTCTGTACCTGTGTTTCTAGATATTGCTCGCGATACTTTTGCATCATCTCGTAACCCATCATTAACCCCTTCTCTCAATTGTCCTGCGCTCTTTGCGCTCTGTGGTCAGACGTGAGCATCGGTTTCGCCAAAGAACCTTTTAAGAGCCATTAGCAAATTGCTGCATGAGCCAAGCACTTTGCATGTTGGCACGTTCGATGGCCTTTTCCATCGCTGTAAACTGGCGCCAGTATCGCTCTTCAATCGCTTTAAGACGGCGTTCAAAGCCATCAATTCTTCCATCCAGCGATTTGATTTGTGCCCCGATCGCACTTTGATCTGCCCCGAAGATACTATCCCGCCCGGCTTTTTGTACGAGTCGGTCCATACTATCGCCGAGGAGTTCGTACAGTCGAACACCAATGCCCTTTTCAGGGTGAAGCGGCTGGCGGTTACTGGCAGGCGAAGGATTGGTTAACTTCTGAGAAAAAAGGGCGTTTACCTCGTCAGGACGTTGCAGAAGCGCTTCAGTCAATTTTTGTTCATCGAGCAAAAGCTTTCCTTTTTCCCAGTAACTCCCTGTCGTAATGCCGATTTCAGAAAGACTGATCGACCGTCCGCCACCCAAATCAACGGGTGTCACAAGCGCCATGCGTAAATCTGAGACGATGCGATCAAGCGTCATATCACGCGACAAAAGACCGCTTCGCGCTCTTTCTTCCCACTGTTCAATTTGTTTATCGGTCATCGCTTTTTTTTGTTCATCTGTAAGGGGCGGATAATCCCGATAGCGCGGTTCACTTAAACGCTGATTTAAATCTCCGAGCAGCGTATTGTATGTTTCCACAAAATTTTTAATCTTGTCGATCACGCCTTGTGTATCCGGGGCAACCGTCACCGTGACAGCCGTGTTCGCGGGGGTGATGCCTTTAAGATCAAAACGAATGCCAAAAGCTGTCAATTGGTTATCTGAAGAGGTAACGGTCACCCCATCGATGATCGCAATGGCTTGCTGGCCTTTTTGAATGTGTTCGGCGTATGGTTGGTTGGTCGCTGGATTGGTGGTTGTCGCAATGCCTAGCACTTGGGTTAAAGGAAAAGCACTGGTCGCTTCATCTTCCACCGTAAGCTGATATGGGCCGCTCGTAAGCGTTTGTAAGACGATTCTTCCTGTCATGTCATCAAACATCGCTTTAACCCCAAGGGGTTCTGATCCGCTTTTTGCATTGTTGATCGCGTCGATGACATCTTTGATCGTCCGCGTACCAGATGAATTATCGATGGTAATCGTAGCATATCGAGCGGTCTGGTTCACATCGTCGTACACCCCAAGGGTAAACGCATAGATCCCTTGGCCTAGGGCCGCGCCAGATGCATCGTTTAGATCCGTAAGGGGTGTTGAAAGCTGTACCGCTCCCGTAGAAGCAGAGATGGATGCACCGATCAAGCGTGCTGGCTGTGCCAACTGCGTAACACGAACCTCGTGCTGTCCGGGAAGAGCCCCCCCAGCGGCGGTGGCATGGACCAGATCCTCACGCGTGCTCTGTGCCGACTGCGCTAAAAATGTTCCACTCAGCCTTAAGTCGGCAAGCTTAGAACGCACCTCTAATAAATTGCGATTGACTTCGCGATAAGCATCGCGCTGCCAGTTCAACCACTGTTTTTGTTGTAACAGCTTTTGAAGTGGTAAACGTTCGGCTTGCATGAGTTTGGAGACGATCGCCTCTGTATCAAGACCTGAGACGAGACCTGAAAAGCGGCGCACATCACCGATATCATTATTCGAGGTGTTACCACTGACCGGGAACACATCTACCACCCTTTCCAATGCCTTCATCTATCATGATGAGCGAATTTATAGTTTTTTATCGATGATCCAACCAAGCTGTTCCCACATCGTGGCCACGAGATCTAACCATCGTTTAGGCGGAATCTCTTTGATCACTTCATTGGTGCGATCATCGATGATCTCGACATAATACTCCCCTAATTGATCGTGATATGCATATTTAAGATGAGACCCACCACGTTCCAAAATGACATTCATACCATCTACAACCTTTTTTACTTCCTGTTCCGAAAGTCGCTCCGCACGATTCATAGCCGCTTGCGTATCTTCCGATCCAGCAGTTGATCCCGTAACGCGCTCTCCTATAGACTGAATATCTTGAATACGTTCGACCCGTCCTGTTGGCTGCCCCACCATAGGTTCACGAATGGGTCCAATCTGCACATTGATCCCTCCTTCTCACCCAAAACGAGCACAAAAAATTTCCCAAATCTGTCTACTCTTCGTATCGGCAGACATTGGGAAAAGGTTTAGAGCAGGGATTGAGTTTTCCAGACACCTTTAGACCGTTGACACGGCGAAAAGAAGTCGAAAACATCAAATGATGGATGGAAACATCATGTGTTGGATGGTTTGTTCAATGCTTGTGATTCGTGATAAAAATTCATTCGATGCAAGTGGCGGCGAAATGATATAACCTTGCAGATACAAACGATCTGTGATGCGTATGTCCTCACATATCTCCAACGACTCGACGCCTTCTATCACTGTATCTAGCTGCAATCGTTCTGCTAAATTCACGAGCGCTTGTACAATCTGTCGACTTCGCTCGCTATACCCAACGAGCAGCGATCGATCAAGCTTCAAACCGTCGACAGGTAATTCGAGAAGTTGGCGGATCGATGTATATCCCGATCCAAAATCATCTAGATATATTTTTATGCCCAATGCTTTGAGCGCCTGAACGGTATCAACGACAGATGCGTCAATGGTAAGCTCCACGCTTTCTGTGAGTTCAATGATTAAAAATGGAAAATACTGCTCATACCCGCGCAACGCTTGTTTGACCGATTCTAAAAAGTCTGGTGCTTTAAGCTGTGCACGCGAGACATTCACGCTTATATACACTTGATCGGCAGAACCGTCTTGCCTCGTTCTCAAAAAATCGAGGAATTGAACAGCTTCTCGTAAAACAAACACACCAATCTCCGGCATAAGCCCGAGCGATTCGGCCAAAGGAATAAACTGAGCAGGGGACACCTGACCACGGAGCGGATGACGCCAACGTAAGAGCGCTTCGATCATCGTCACTTTTTTACTGAACACATGAACAATCGGTTGATAGACGAGGAAAAACTCCCTGCGCTTCACGGCTTTTTTAATATCTTGTTCCCATTCTGCAGGCCGCAAAACCGGCTCATCATCAAATTCGGGCTCATAGATCTTGATCTCCCCCGGTGAAAAACGTTTGGCTGCCTGCAAAGCAACCATCCCTTCTTCTAGCAATTGTTCCAGGCACCATCCTCCCGTTGCACATATAGCCACACCGATCGTAGAAAATACACTTATTTCGCCATCACCCAAGTGAAAAGGTTCACGCATAAAGACATGAAACGCTTTTAAACGCGTTTTGAATTGATCATCGAAAGGTGCAAATACCAAAAACTCATCTCCGCCATGACGGACCACAAACCCTCTTGGGCGATTTGCGACACCTAAAATACGCGGATTGATGAGCGCTTCTTTTAGACGTTGAGCATATGCTTTTAGTAGGACATCAGCCGTCTCATGACCGTATAAACTGTTGATCCATTGGAACCGATCGATATCGATATAAAGAAGCATATAGGCTTGATTCATTAAGGCACTTTGTTTCAATCGCGCATACTCTAAATAACGATGATTATAGACATCCGTCGTCAAATCACGTATGGCCAATGCTTCTGCTTCTTTTCGCGCTCCAATCAATCGCTCCATCAACCAGCCACTCAACAAAGAAAAAATCAACATAAATAAACTAATTTCTACAAAACGACTCAATGTCTCGACAAACGGTCCGCGCCTCATCCCATAGCGTATCCACAACGCGATGTGTAACAAAAAGAAGAAGAAAAAGGTACTTAACGCTCCTCGTAACCCAAACCATCCTGCAGCGAGAAGCAGCGGAAAAAGAACAATCACCCAAGCCCACAGATGTTCAAAACCTGTGAGCGACATTTCAATGAGCACAAGAAAAACGCTGAACCCTAGTACAATGACAACCAACATACCGATGCGTTGCCTAAGCTGAAGATGCTCCATGCATCACAGACCTTCTCTCCAAGTAATATGAGCATTCGCTTCATTTATGGAAGCAGCAAATGGGAATTGTTTATTATATAAATACAAATTCCTTACTTTTGTTCACAAAATAATTACAGCGCACAATTTATAGTATAAACTTCGACTTTTTTCGACGCAATAGGAAAAAAGGACGATGTTTTTATCACATCGTCCTAAGACATATTGACTATCGCATTGGATCCGCAAACGTCATATTCAAAGTGTCATGTTACAAACGATCTCTTGCCCATCAGGATTGTCAAGATGAGGCACGACGTTCTCCAAGCAGGATGTAATAATATGGTGGCCACGGATGATCTTCAACAGAAAAACCAAGGGAGGACAGTCGTTCTTCTAAGTTCTTTCTAGGGAGACGATGATGAAGGGGAGGCCCATAAGCCATCGCTTGCGCGTCCCATTCAATCACCATCAGCCTTCCCCTAGGCATAAGGACACGCCGTATCTCTCTTAAAGTTTCTTCCAACCGGTTGGTCTCATGTAAAACCGTTGAGGCCAAAACGCGCGTCACCGAAGCATCCGGGAGTGGAATAGCGTGCATTTCCGCATGAAGCGGATGAATGTGTGTGATTCCTTCTGCCTTAGCCCGCTCCAAGGTCAGCATGAGCATTTCCTGAGCGATATCAAGGGCATATACGGGTACGTTCGTCCGTTTGGCGGCAGGGAGTGTAAAAAATCCAGGACCAGCACCGAGATCGAGGACGACATCCCCTTCCTGCACATCCAACAAATCAAGCAGCGTATCCGGGGGAAGCAGCGCGTGTCGTTCAGCACTTAACAGTTTATCTGCATGTCGTGGGTCAAAGCGGTGAGCCAACCATCCTCGCCTCCTTAAAATGCTCAGGCCTTTACTGTAGATCTTGAATATCTTGATAGATCATCGTCACTGTTACGACGGGGCAACCATCCAAAAGCATCACACAAGCCGGGATCGAATATACCCACTCAAACCATCGATGATCATCACAGCAACGATAATGCCGAGCATAATGATACCAACGCGCGACCAAGCATACCCTTGTAAGGCAAAAATCAGCGGTGTCCCGATCCCGCCGGCACCGACGATCCCTAAAACCGTCGCTGCACGAACATTGATCTCAAAGCGATAGATGGCAAATGAAGCAAATTCTGGTAAAACCTGCGGTAAGATGGCATACCACAAGATCTGCAATTTGTTTGCGCCGACCGCTTCCAGTGCCTCAATCGGTCCCGGGTCAATATTTTCAATCGCCTCGCTATAAAGTTTACCGAGCATACCGATCGAATGGACACCTAACGCCAAAATACCAGCAAAGGCTCCCGGACCGACAGCAACGATGAACACCACCGCTAAGATGATCTCCGGAAACGTACGAATGGCGCTTAAAACCCACTTCCCGCTCAAAGGCCCAATGGAATAGGTGTGACCTTTGTGTGAAGCCGCCCAAAAGCCGAAAGGGATCGCTAAAATAGCAGCAATAAAGGTCCCCAACCAAGCCATCTCAATACTTTCAAACAAGCGCATGAGCACTTCTCCACTATACGACCATTCTGGAGAAAACAGACCTTTAAATATATTTTTCGTGATCAGCCAACCTTGCGCAAACCCTTTCGTATTGAGGCTTAAATCCGTGAACGACCAGCCGTAGATCACTGCAAGCACCAAGATGATCACACCGGTGCGCATTCGCCGTCGCCAGACGTTCGGTGCTTTGGGCAAAGATGTTGTGGTCATATGAGTCGCCTCCTTAAAGTGCCGCTTAAAGCTTCAATGAGAAGCACCACAAGGAAGATCAATAATATAATGCTCGCCGCACGGTCATATTGCAAAAAAGCAAGCGCTGTGTTGAGGGGGACCCCGATCCCACCAGCACCTACCAAGCCCAGCACAGCAGCTGTCCGCACGTTAATCTCGAACACATATAAAGTATACGAAATAAAAGCTGGTAAGATCTGGGGCATAACAGCATAGCGAATCCAAGTTAATGGACTCGCACCGACCGCCGTCATCGCTTCCAATGGTCCAGAATCGATCGTCTCCAGAGATTCACTGGTCAGCTTAGCGATAATCGCAAATGAAAAAAAGATAATGGCCAAAATCCCTGCGACTGCGCCAATGCCAACTATCGCCACAAAAATAGCAGCAAAAAGAAGCTCTGGAATCGTGCGGATCAAATTCATAAAGGTTCGACTCAAAAAAACGAAGAATCTATTTTTCGTAACATTGCGTGCAGCGAGTAAGGTGATGGGGATGGCGATGATGGCTCCAACTGTCGTACCGACAATGGCCATACGGATCGTTTCATAGACTGCCGGAAGCACTTTTTTCATATAGACCCAATCCGGTGTTAAAAATTGGGATAACAGCCGCCACATATTGGGCCAGCCCATCGCCAGTTGCCGTGGATCGCTTTCCGTATGCCAAGCCGCGCCAACGATTGTGACCAAGAACAATGCAGTCCAAAGCATGCGGGATAGGTTTTTTTTAAGTTGCTTGGGTGGTTGAGGCAAGGTCGATAGACCGGTTTGAGTCGGCTCCGTATTACGAAGCGCCATAGGCACTCATTCCTTCCAACTTTCGATCTTCTTCACGGAGGGCTCGTCCATAGATGTGTTCAAACACGTCGTCGGTTGCTTCGTGCACCGGCCCGTCAAAAACGACTTCCCCCGCCCGTAGACCGATAATACGATCGGCAAAGGCACGCGCCAAATCGACAAAATGAAGATTCACGACCGTCGTCATCCTGAGTTCACGATTGACCCGTTTTAAATCTTTCATAATCATATCGGTCGTCACCGGATCCAGACTGGCCACCGGCTCATCTGCCAAAATGATTTTCGGTTGTTGGGCGAGTGCCCGAGCGATCGCTACGCGTTGTTGTTGACCGCCGGACAATTGATCCGCACGCTCAAACGCTTTTTCCTGAATATTCACACGCCTGAGTGCATCGAAAGCGATCTCCACATCCGCTCGAGGGTACCATCCTAAAAGGGTACGCCACGTAGGATGATAAGCGACACGACCGCTTAAGACGTTATTGAGTACGCTCATCCGTTTGACCAAATTAAAACTTTGAAAAATCATCCCGATATCACGTCGATGACGACGCAGGTTGCGCCCTTTCGCCCGCGTGATGGACTTGCCATCAATGAATATTTCTCCTTGCGTAATATCGATCATCCGATTGATCGAACGCAAAAGCGTCGATTTCCCAGCACCCGATAGTCCGACAATGACAACGAATTCTCCACGATGAATGGTGAGATTGATGCCTTTGAGACCAACCGTACCGTTGGGGTATACTTTGTGTACATCACGAAATTCGATCACTCCGATCCCCCTCATAGACCCATCGATCATCAAAATATGTTCTCAAGTTAGTCAAACACGAAGAAGGCGGATATGGTCTTTTTGACCATATCCGTTCTTCAATGATAAGTGCCACAAGTGTTTACGCGTTCTAGATTATTTGTTCATCATTTCGTTCGCTTTGCGGACGACATCAAAGTCGCTGTCTTGGGCTTCGGCATACCCATCATGACTGTAGATATCCTTAATAATTTGTTTGCCTTCCGGATCTTCAGCGATGGCTAAAAAAGCGTCCTTAATTTTTTGTTTCCATGCCTCTGGCATGTCCGCACGGACAGAGACTGTATCGTTTGGAATGTTTTCTGTATAAGCGAGAATGCGCGTCTTGTTCATCACATCCGGATCGGTCTTTTCAACGATGGTGCGCGCATCATCGAAACTAACTGCCACATCGACGTCTCCACGCAGAAGGGCCAAGATCGCTTTATCATGCCCTCCGGCCATCGTCGCTTGCACATCTGTCTCCGGATCGATGCCGTGTTCTTTTAATACAACCGAAGGATAGATATAGCCGGATGTCGATTGCGGATCGACAAATGCGACCTTTTTCCCTTTGATATCGTCGATGGATTGAATCGGCGAATCATTTAATACGACAAACTGCGCACGATACGAATCTGATCCATGACGCAGAGCTTTTAAAAGCACGTCGGCATAGCCTTTTTCTTTTGCAGTCACGTAACCAGCCGGGTTTAAAAAGCCGATGTCGGTCTTACCAGAACCCATCGCTTCAATCAAACCATTATAATTTGTAGAGACAAAAACTTTTACCGGTACGCCAAGCTGATCGGAAAGCAATTTGGCAAGCGGTTCAGCTTTTGCTTCTAAATTCTCTGCTTCCTGAGAAGGAACAAAACCTACGGTAAGCTGTGTGATGGTTGGTTCTTGTTGAGCCTGATCCGTCGAAGCGGCGTTGTCCGATGTTCCTCCACCCGTCGATGTGTTATCCGTTTTCCCCCCACAAGCTGCCATAGCAACGAGTAAAACGAGCGCTAAAGCAAAAAAACTCCAGCGTTTGAACAATGCATGTTCCTCCCTTAATCATATTTGTGCACCCCACGGATGCAACTTCTTTACACACGATCATGATTATAGCATAACTTTGTTAAGAATTCATCAAGGATATTTTAAGATATGATAAAGATTTTGTAAACGGTATCATAGTTAAAAATGATGGGCTTGATTTGTTCTTCTTATGATAGAAAGAACTTTATAAGACACCAACACCTTGACACCTTGGAGATTTCCACTATAATCATAGTTATAACGATCTATACCCCGTATGGTATACAAAGGAGGCGGTATCATGTTCGAAAGACGTGTCCGTGTTGAGACAGTAACCCCAGAAGAAGTGAAGCAACGCCTCGAATCAGGTGATGACATCGTTGTACTCGATGTTCGTGAAGCCATGGAAGTGGCCATGGGAAAGATTCCGGGCGCCAAACATATTCCACTCTCTGAGCTACCCCAACGATTACATGAAATTGATCGAGACAAAGAAACCATTCTGGTATGCCGCAGCGGCAACCGCTCACATTTTGCCACCGAATTTTTGGTCCAAAATGGCTTTCCAAAGGTTAAAAATATGCTGGGCGGCATGATCAGCTGGGATGGAGACATTGAGTAAACCAAAGCATACCGTGTGATCAACGTCAATGGCACGCCCACAGCTCAGGTATGAGCAGTGGGTATCTTTTTTGGGTAAAGGGGATAAAAAATGACACTCAGCCTAGCCTTAATTCTAACGCTTTTTGCTATCGGCTTTATCGGGTCGTTTATCTCAGGCTTGGTCGGCATCGGCGGTTCGATCATCAAATACCCCATGCTGCTTTATATTCCCCCGCTCTTGGGTGTCGGCATATACACCGCACAAGAAGTATCGGGGATCAGCGCGGTGCAAGTGTTTTTTGCGACTTTCTCCGCCGTCTTTGCGCTCCGTAAGTCGGATGTTTTGAACTGGCCTTTGATCGGTTTGATGGGTGTCAGCGTCATCATCGGTAGTTTTGGCGGCGCTTATGGTAGCAAATTCTTATCCAATGATGACATCAACCTCGTCTATGCCGTGCTGGCGACCATCGCTGCCGTGATGATGTTCGTCCCTAAACGCGGTCTCGATGATATCCCTCTTCATGAAGTTCGCTATAATAAAGCCCTGGCCAGCGTATCTGCTTTGATCGTCGGATTGGCCTCTGGCATTGTTGGCGCTGCCGGCGCTTTTATTCTCGTTCCTGTCATGCTCGTCGTGTTGAAGATTCCTACGCGTATGACGATTGCCACGTCTTTGGCCGTGACGTTTATTTCCTCCATTGGCGCGACGGTCGGTAAAATCATGGCCGGCCAAGTCCTCTTTTGGGAGTCGCTCATCATGGTTGTCGCAAGCATCCTCGCCGCACCGCTCGGCGCTCGTTTGAGCGGTAAAGTGCATACTAAAGTGTTGCAGGGGATTTTGGCAGTTCTTATTTTATCAACAGCTATTAAAATATGGCTGGACATTTTGGGATGATATAGACATTTTGTGACAAGTACGATACCATATGAGGTATAGGGGTTTTCCCTGTACCTTTTTTCATAGCCTCTGGCAACTATATCAAAACGACCAAAGGAGGTGTCCGCGCCATATCGCGCGTTTATGTCACGGTGTGGCGTAAAAAATGAGTGAATTTCATTATACCATGCAAACGTCCAAATCTGTTGATGAAACGCTTCAAGCGCTAGAACATGCACTCAAAGAGAAACGGTTTGGTATTCTCTGGCAGATGGACATCCCTCACACCTTACAGCAAAAAGGTGTCTCCTATGACGGCGGTGCTTACCGCGTTCTTGAAGTATGTAACCCCCATGAGGCAAGTCAAGCGCTAGAAACCAATCTGCACGCTGGATATTTTCTGCCCTGTAAAATCGTTGTATACGAAAGAGACGGGCAAACCCATGTCGGTTTGCCGCGGCCAACCGTATTGATGCACCTTGTAAATGACGCATCGCTGATGGCTTTAGCAGAACGCGTCGAACAAGCGCTTACAGAAGCCATCCATCGTGCCCTGTCATAAATCGCTGCCATTAAATCTAAAACCCCTCTTGGAACGTTCCAAGAGGGGTTGGCTCGTTATTTGAGCATTCTGGACGCCGGCGCCAGCTTACATTACATCATATCCATGCCGCCCATGCCGGGGTTTGGCATCGCCGGTTCTTTTTCCGGGATTTCCGTAATCGCAGCTTCGGTCGTGAGGAACATCATGGCCACAGAAGCAGCATTTTGTAAGGCAGAACGGGTCACCTTCGCCGGATCGACGATACCCGCGCTGAACATATCGACCCATTCACCGGTGGCAGCGTTAAAGCCAACATTGGCAGCCTCCCCTTTGAGGCGTTGGACGATGACCGAGCCTTCTTCACCAGCATTTTCCGCAATTTGTCGTACCGGCTCTTCTAAAGCGCGCAGCACGATGTTGATGCCTGTTTGTTCGTCACCATCCGCTTGAAGATCGGTGAGGTTTTTGAGGATATTCACGTACGCTGTACCACCGCCAGCGACGATCCCTTCTTCGACGGCAGCGCGCGTTGCATTCAAAGCGTCTTCAATGCGCAGTTTCTTCTCTTTAAGTTCGGTCTCCGTTGCCGCACCAACCTTGATGACCGCTACACCGCCAGCAAGTTTGGCCAGACGCTCTTGAAGCTTTTCTTTATCGAATTCGGATGTGGTCTCTTCGATCTGTTGACGGATCGATTTAATGCGCGCGTTGATGTTCGCTTTATCGCCAGCGCCTTCCACAATCGTCGTGTTTTCCTTGGTAACGACGACGCGAGCGGCACGGCCGAGTTGATCGATGCGTGCCGATTTAAGTTCAAGCCCTAGATCTTCGGTGATGACCTGACCACCTGTCAAGATGGCGATATCTTCCAGCATCGCTTTCCGACGATCGCCGAATCCAGGCGCTTTGACAGCAACAGCTGTAAAGGTTCCGCGGAGTTTGTTCACAACGAGCGTGGCCAGCGCTTCCCCTTCAACATCTTCGGCGATGATGAGGAGTTGACGGCCTTGTTGTACAACTTTTTCTAAGAGCGGTAAGATGTCTTGAATGCTAGAGATTTTTTTATCGGTGATGAGAATGTAAGGATTTTCAAGTTCGGCTTCCATCCGGTCGGTGTTGGTCACCATGTACGGAGAGACATAGCCGCGATCAAACTGCATCCCTTCGACGACATCCAATTCCGTTTGAAACCCTTTGGATTCTTCAACGGTAATAACTCCGTCGTTACCAACTTTCTCCATTGCTTCAGCGATCAGTTTACCGATTTCTTCATCGTTGGCAGAGATCGCTGCGACTTGCGCAATGGATGATTTGCCTTCGACTGGTTTGGCGATCTTCTTAATTTCTTCGACCGCTTTGGCCACGGCTTTTTCAATACCACGACGAATGACCATCGGGTTGGCTCCAGCAGTGACATTTTTCAAGCCCTCACGAATCATGGCTTGCGCTAAGACCGTTGCTGTGGTGGTTCCATCACCAGCGACATCGTTGGTCTTCGTGGCAACTTCTTTGACGAGTTGTGCACCCATATTTTCATAGGGATCTTTGAGCTCAACTTCTTTAGCAATCGTTACACCATCATTGGTAATCAGCGGTGAACCGTATTTTTTCTCCAAAACGACGTTGCGCCCTTTAGGACCAAGTGTTACCTTGACCGCATCAGCGAGCGCATCAACACCGCGGAGCATCGCACGACGAGCGTCTTCTCCAAAACGAATATCTTTGGCCACGGAAAAACCCTCCTTTGTAAATGATGTTCGGTCGAACGTCACACCTTATAGGCGACGATCGCTTAAGTATGCTTACTCGATAATGGCGAGAATATCGGATTCCCGCAGGATCAAGTATTCTTTCTCATCGTATTTGACTTCGGTGCCGGCGTATTTAGAAAAAATGACGCGGTCACCTTCTTTGACATCGAGCGGGACGCGCTTACCATCTTCCATGCGCCCTTGCCCAACAGCTACTACACGACCTTCTTGCGGCTTTTCTTTAGCCGTATCCGGCAGGACGATGCCGCTCGCTGTCTTTTCTTCTTTAGACGCGGGTTCAATGATCACCCGATCACCAAGAGGACGTAACATGTGTTTTCCCTCCTTCGTCAGTTTCGTTAGCACTCACCAGCATCGAGTGCTAACACCACTACTTATGATAATAGGTTCAACTGTAAAATGCAAGTGCCTCGATAAAGAATTTTTTACACCGTCCGAGGATGTTTACCGACAAGAAGTTCTAACGCTGGTTGAATAAAATCGACAATGGAACTTAAACATATTTCTGCTGAACGCGGCGCCCCAGGCAAATTGATAATGAGCGTCGCCTTACGCGTACCGATCACAGCGCGCGTGAAGAGTTCATTGGCCGATATTTGCGAAGCCCGGCGGCGCATTTCTTCCGCAAACCCCGGAATGACACGGTCAACGATTTGCAGCGTTGCTTCTGGCGTGACATCGCGCGGAGACAAGCCCGTCCCACCCGTTGTTATGATGAGATCGACATCTTTGCGTTCGATCATTTCGATCATCGTCTCTTTAATCGTCTCAATCTCATCTGGGACAACCCGATAATCGATGACCTCTCCCCCAAAATGTTTGCCAACAATCTCTGTAATAATACCTCGACTTAAATCTTCCCGCTCACCACGTGCACCACGATCACTACACCAGATGATACCTACGCGCCACAATGTATTCATTCGCCCCCTGTTATCGCCTACTGACATTCTACTTGTCATCTAGATGCTTTCACTTTTCATTGTATCGAATTTAACAAGGAATCTCAAACCAACCGTCGTCGGTCACCACCGCCTGTAGTGGAATATCCCAAGGGGCCCGAGGCAATTCTGGAACCAGCTGGTAATGAAATGCTACACCCAAGCGAAATGCGCGTTTCATCAGTGGCAACGTGCGATCGTAATACCCACCACCGTAACCAAGCCGCGTGCCGTGACAGTCCACAGCCAAAAGGGGTATGAGCACGAGATCAACATCATGGAGCGGATAAGGTGCCTCATCCGGTCCAGGGTTCGGTTCGATGAGTCCAAAACGATGTCTTTTTAAGGCGCCCTGCGCATGGTATGGATAAAAATCAAGCGCTGTATCGCGCGTTTTGATCTTTGGCAATAAGATCAACGGTTTGTCTGAATCATGAGAGGTATCCGAACGAAGCACAGCACCAGTCAAAAGTGGGGACACATCGACTTCTTCAGGCATCGGATAAAAAAGAGCGACGACACGTGAGGTTTGCCAAATGCTACTCAGTACGATGTGCTGAATAATACGCTCTGAACGCGAGGGGCGTTCAGAAAGATGGGCTTGTCTTTTTTTCATCATCGCCTGGCGCAGTGCTTTTTTAAAGGCACCGACGTCTTCCCCGTTCATCTTACGACATCCCTTTCATCCTACGGTTCTCTGTGCGGATATGCCATCAATCCTAAAGATGACGACAAACGAAAAGCGGAAAAACAAAAAATAATAAACCCATCGCCGCCGCGACCACCCCAGAATCATTGACAAAAAAATTGACCAGACTCACCCCCAATACACCATCAAAAACAGTATGATAAAGCTTTTTATGACGGTAAAGCCAGAGCCGATAAACCATACTTATGAAAAAACTGACTAAAAAAACCAGCGAATACGTCGAATATCGAACAAGCTTCCAGTTCATCTGCCATTTACGCAGCGCTATCTCCCAAAAAGGTGCCCACCCATCGGCCCATAACCGATCGATCAAGCGTGTGAGATGCGTCGGGGATGTTTCAAAACGGCCGTGCAAAACGACGAAAAAGCAGAGGAGAACCAACATACCGCCGATAAGAAGACTGCCCTTTATGAAAAAAGGTCGCAGACGACGCGATCGTTGAACCGCTTCTCCTTTCAAAGACGCTGGTTCAAAAGCGACATACGGGAGAAGCATCAGCCAGGCCAACGTCCCGCCCACATTGCTTCCTAAAAAAGGAGCCGCCAAATAAACCAATATAAGCCCATACACCGCCCAAGGGATGAAAGGATGAAGACGCCGACGTTTCAGAAGACCGATGAGCAGCATCCCCAGACCGCTCACATAACCCATCAATTCATTCCCGATCCCATAATAACGGGCACCGACGAACGGATCGTACCCAAAAACACTGTAACGTATCCAAGAGTCATCTTGAAACTGATTGGCGATTAAAAAAAGAAAAACGATGAGACTGTACGTGAAAAAAGCACCATATGTGCCGATGCTCTGCCAAAGAAAGAAAAATAACAACGCACTTAAAAACATCCAGCTGAGATAAGGCGCAGGTGTCTGCCAATGCGCCAGTTCCAATAGACCAGCGTGCCAAAGTGCACCTAAAAAAAGAAGGCTGACGGGACCAACCAAAGCAAAAACAATTAATAAACGTATGAGACGAGATAGCACAAAAGAATGGAACGAACGCGGTAACAACCTATAGATTGCGGAAAAGACGAGGGCCAGCGTCGTCACTTTTAAATAGCCATTTAAGACGGCCGGACGGACACGATGGAGGATAAAGAGACGTTCGAGGGGTGTGAGGCGGCTCGATACATCGCTGGAGATCGTTTCAATCTCTGCGCCTTCTAAAAAAGGGGGAGAGGGCAGGCGGTCAGCAAGCTTTTCCCAGGTCGGCAATGCTTGAAAGGACACCAACCATGTCGGCAATAGATCAACAGCAGCGACGATGCCCGGCCAACGGGTCGTCGATGAACGGAGATAGCCACCTTGTCCCTCGCCATTCGGACGCCACCAGAAAATGGGTGCCGCATGCCCCTCT
>JAVERJ010000125.1:0-6217 GCA_034007185.1 Candidatus Carbonibacillus sp.
ACATTTGAGACTGGTTCGGTAAAAGAACATCTGCGGGTTGAAATATGTTCGGCATGCCATCCCTTTTTTACCGGTAAACAAAAGTTTGTCGATACCGGTGGGCGTGTGGATCGCTTTCGTAAGAAATATAAAATTGAAGCCAAGTGATAAGCGATGCTTTTTACGCGCAAAGCTCCTTACTTTTTCCATGACAGCCTGTTTTTGACGGTTGCCAGTGCCTTGATCGTGCGCAGCCCAGAAGAGAACGTCGGTGTCATTGGAAAGAAGTGAGGGGCTTAGTTCTTTTTTGTACGGGGTAACCTAAGGGCGAGGAGGTGGCAGGTGTGCAAAAAAAATTTCTTCTGCCGGCAACGTTCTTAGGTGTATTGATGGCGACGAGCGCTTGCACTGCTCCAGAACAAAACACAGGCATGGCCCCGCGTTCTTCCGATACACGGACCCCCCAAAACGTCACGTATCGTGGTACTGCACCTTATGCCTATGATCACACATCACCATTACCGAGCGGGGTTAAGTACGGTGGCGATTTATCGCGTCCTAACGTTTATCCCGGAACAACAGGTGATCGTTGGGGACAGACGGGTATGCTAAACAACCGTCAAAATGTAAGACAAGACCTCAATGCTGTTGCAACGCGGATGGCTGATCGGGCAGCAACCGTCAGTGGCGTCAAAAGCGCCACGGCGATGATTGTTGGTAATACCGCTTATATCGGCCTTGATCTGGTCAACCAGGCGACTGGAACGCGTGCCACAGCCATTGAACAGACAGTTGCTAACACGGTTGCACGAGCCTTTCCTGAGTATGATATTCGCGTCACATCGGATAAAGGATTTTGGCAGAGAATTACCAATATTGGTCAGCGCGTACCACAAGGCTATTACGACGGAGGTTTACGCAGACCGACTTATACACCTGTTACACCTGCACCTGTACCCTCACCTGCACCGTCGACAGGGACACCGCTTTCACGATAATTTCATTGCCTTCCTCCCCCCGAACTGACAGGGTCACTTGACCCTGTATTTTTTTATGCGTACAATAACGTGGAGAAAAGTAGAGGTGAGCGTATGCACGAGGCAATCTTACAACAATTAGAGGCGTTAAAAAAACGTTATGATGATATGACGGCTCAATTGTCTGATCCCAATATTCTTTCTGATCGTGGCACATTTATTAAGCTGAGCAAAGAACAAGCGGATCTTTCTGAGACAGTTGAAACGTATATGGCTTACAAAGAAAAACATCAACAACTTCTTGATGCCAAAGCACTTCTTGAAGAAGCCAAAGATCCAGACTGGATAGCCCTCGCTAAAGAGGAAATCGCTACCCTCCAAGAAGCGGTAGAAACGTTGGAAAATCGATTGAAACGTTTGTTACTACCCAAAGATCCCAACGATGAAAAAAATGTCATTATGGAAATCCGTGCTGCAGCCGGTGGTGAAGAGGCCGCGCTTTTTGCTCAAGCGCTCTTCCGTATGTACAGCCGATACGCCGAAGACAAAGGATGGCGTTTAGAGGTCATCGATGCGCATTACACCGATTTAGGAGGCATTAAAGAAATTATCTTTATGATCCAAGGCCGCGGTGTCTATAGTAAGCTTAAATATGAAAACGGCGCGCACCGCGTGCAACGTGTTCCGGAGACCGAGTCCCAAGGGCGGATTCATACCTCAACTGCGACAGTCACCGTCATGCCGGAAGCAGAAGATGTTGAAGTGGAGATTTTGGATAAAGATTTACGTATTGATACGTTTGCATCCAGTGGTCCTGGTGGCCAATCCGTCAATACGACGATGTCTGCTGTACGAATCACACACCTTCCCACGGGCATCGTCGTCTCCTGCCAAGACGAAAAATCTCAACATAAAAATAAAGAAAAAGCCTTAAAAGTCTTACGGGCCCGTCTCTATGACAAATACATGCAAGAAGCTGAGGAGGCAGCAGCAAAGCAACGTCGACAAGCGGTGGGGACTGGTGATCGCAGTGAACGCATTCGCACGTATAATTTTCCGCAAAATCGTCTAACCGATCATCGGATCGGGCTAACCTTGCATCGCCTCGATCAAATTATGGATGGCGATCTCGATGAAGTCATTGACGCTCTTGGTATGTACTTTGAAACACAGGCTTTAGAAGGAGCCGAGCAAGAATATGCCTAAAACGATGGGCGCTTATGAAGAGCCTCCCCACGGTTTTACACCTAGCAGACAACCGTCGATGCATCATGCGCCTACCACGGCGCGTCTTTCTGAAGACGTAAGGGTCGAAGAACGTTTAACCGTCCAAGAGGCATATCAGCATGCGTTACAGAGATTGACTGCTTCCCGCACGGAATATGCAGCGACAGTCGCTCGACAATTGATTCAAGGCCTTTTAAGCCTGGATGGGAGCGCTTTTGCACGTTTTTACACAGAAGAAAGACGGCTTCTCCCACGCTGGCAACTTTCTTACGCGCTTAAACAACTCGAAGACGGCATGCCTCTTCCTTATGTCTTAGGGGAAGCTGATTTTATGGGTTTTACCCTTAAGGTTGCCCCAGGCGTTCTCATCCCTCGCTTGGAAACAGAAGGACTCGTGGAAGGGATCTTACAGCGCGTTAGAAAAGATGAGATCGTTGCGCTTGATATTGGGACAGGAAGCGGAGCCATCGCTTTGGCTTTGGCTTTAAAACGTACGACTTGGCAGGTGAGAGCTATTGAAAAAAGCTCTGTAGCGGCGCATTACGCTAAGACCAATCTGCGCGCTTATGGTCTTTTGCATCGCGTGCATGTGATGGTTGGGGATGCGCTCACCATCTTAAGCAAAAAACCTTCGGGTGATGAAACGTCAGAAACAAACGGAGGAAACTTTTTTCATGCGTCAACACTGTTTCATGTCATAGCCGCGAATCCGCCGTATATCGATCGGGCCTCGCTACCTTTTTTGCCGCGCAGTGTACAAAAAGAACCGCGGCTGGCCTTAGACGGGGGCGAGCGAGGATTATATATGTATCAAAAGCTGATCCCTCTTTTACATCACTGGCTTACACCGGATGGACTGGTGGCGTTCGAGATCGGTTATGATCAAGGTGATAGCGTGCCGCAATTGCTCCGGTCTCAAGGTTATCAAGACGTCCAACTTGAATACGATCTCTTTGGGAAGCCGCGCTATGTCTTTGCAAGACGCACCGCTTAAGTGTTTAAATCGCCCGTTTTTATGGGTTTATTTTTCCTTTATCCCGGTTACACTGCTTACCGGGAGGGGAAACGATGAAACGACAGACGATGATTTTTGTCCTTATTTATATGTTATTGATTGTGGCCCATTGGCCGGTATGGGCTCAAGAAAAAATCCCTGAAGCAGCCATCCGATTGAGGATTATTGCGCATAGCGACCACCCGCTGGATCAATTCATCAAGGGTGAGATTCAAAAAGCTGTCATCCAGATGTTGGATGAGGCCATCGTTCAAAAAAAAGCGTTGGTAGGCCTGATGAATGACGAATCCGCGGAAATGGAAACCGCGCTTATTGAAGAAGTGATAGAAACGCATTTGAAGGTTCTTCAATCTGTGATTGATCGTGAACTCGCTCGTCTTCAGGCC
The DNA here is from genome assembly GCA_034007185.1 of Candidatus Carbonibacillus sp. Taxonomy (GTDB): domain Bacteria; phylum Bacillota; class Bacilli; order Thermicanales; family DSM-22653; genus Carbonibacillus. Next base: position 3,585 of record JAVERJ010000125.1, read on the forward strand.
GGGTATCATGCCAAAGTCACGTTTGACACGATCGATTTTCCAGCGAAAACATTTGGTCCACACTTTTATCCAGCGGGCCCTCAAAAAACGTTATTGATTGTTCTGGGTGAAGGTTCCGGACACAATCTTTGGTGTGTACTTTTGCCACAGTTTTGTTTGCCTAAAGAAAGCATCAAACGCGTCGAACAAAACACATCTTTTCCAACCACGTCTTATGGTCAAGCTACATCGATACAGACGGAGCCGGTATTTAACAAGACATCAACCGAAGATCATCAGCCATCTGGTATTGTATTTCGTTTTTGGATATGGGACTGGCTTCGCTCGTTATGGTCTTAACCGATTCCTCATTATGGCTTTCCGTCTATTGCCCGATCTTCTCAAATCCGATATAATGTCCACATTAGAAAAACAAAGTGTACACAGGGGAGTGGAGCACGTGGAAGCCAAAACATTAAAGCAACGGACAGATGATGCCACATGGCGGGATCTTCCGGAAATAGGGATCGGTCTTTTAGGCATGGGGACAGTCGGAAGTGGTGTTATCCAGCTCATTGAAGCGCATGCCTGGGACTTGGCGATGCAGACGGGGCACCGTTTGCGCATCCGGAAAGCGCTCGTACAGGATCTAGAAAAAGAAAGACCATATCGAGCAGAACATATTACATTGACGACCGATGCTGCGGATGTATTGGAAGATCCGGATATTCAAGTGATCATTGAGGTCATCGGCGGGATTGAACCAGCGCGTACGTATATTGAACGAGCGTTACACAGTGGCAAACACGTTGTGACAGCGAATAAAGACTTAATGGCGCTCCATGGGAGCGCGCTTAAATCTTTGGCAGAAACCCACGGATTGGATCTTTTTTATGAAGCGAGCGTTGGTGGTGGCATTCCCATCATTCGGACCTTGGTTGACAGTTTTGCATCTGATCGCATCACACGTATTGTTGGCATTATCAACGGGACGACCAACTATATGCTTACACAAATGACGCGTCACGGACGCGATTTTCAAGAGGCGCTTCAAGAGGCGCAAACGTTAGGCTACGCTGAGGCCGATCCATCGAGCGATGTGGATGGATGGGATGCGGCCCGTAAAATGGTTATTTTATCCACGCTTTCGTTTCATATGCCCATCACATTAGAAGACGTACCAACCCGCGGCATTCGCGATATTACGCCGCGTGATATTGCCTTGGCCCGTGAGCTCGGGTATGTGATCAAGCTCGTAGGGCAGGCGCGACGCGATAACGGGGCGATTGAACTATCCGTAGAACCGATGCTGATTCCCCGCGATCATCCTCTGGCGAACGTAAACGATGCTTTCAACGCTGTCTTTGTGCATGGAGAAGCGGTTGGAGAGACCATGTTCTATGGACGCGGTGCTGGATCGTTGCCTACAGCTACAGCAGTGGTCGCCGATGTCGTACATGTGATACGCAATCAGGCTTTAGGCGTCAGCGGAAGACGCTTGCAAGGACCTGTTCATGAGAAAAAACTGTTACCCCCTGAACGGATCAGAAGTCGTTTTTATTTACGGCTGACAGTGACTGATGCTCCCGGCGTCTTGTCGGAAATCACACAGCATATGGCAGCTAGTGGTGTGAGTATTGAACGCATTCATCAATATCCAAATGTCGAAAAGAAGATGGCTGAAGTTTTGCTTATTACGCATGAGACAACGCTGGCGAATTGGCAGTATTTGGGCCAATTGCTCGCACAGATGCCGACCATTGATTCGATCAATCAACGATTAAGGGTGCTTGTCTAGTGAAACATGTAAAGACGATCCGTTGGCAGCTTCAAGGAACCATCACCCCCGATCATCCTGCTATTCAGGCGGCGGCAGCGCTGCTTTTACAAGATGAACTCATCGCGTTTCCGACAGAGACAGTGTATGGACTGGGTGCGCTAGCCGATCGTGAGGTCGCAGTGCGTAAAATCTTTGACGTCAAAGGGCGTCCAGCGGATAACCCATTGATTGTCCATGTTGCAAACCACGAAGCTGTTTTAACCATAGCGCAAGACATACCTGAGGCGGCCTGGCTACTTTTAAAAACATTTACACCAGGACCGCTTACGCTTATTTTAAAAGGAAAAGGTGTACTGTCTCATCGCGTCACGGCAGGGTTAAATACCGTGGCGGTGCGTATACCCGATCATCCTGTTGCTCTCAGTCTTCTGACACGCGTTGAAAAACCCGTTGCTGCGCCCAGTGCCAATCGTTCGGGAAGACCTTCCCCAACGCGCGCCGAACATGTCTTGGAAGACTTTGATGGTCAGATCGCAGGCATTCTCGATGCTGGACAGACGGGCTACGGTCTTGAATCAACGGTCTTGGACATGACGGTTTATCCTTATACGATTCTTCGACCCGGAGCGGTCACATTAAGCGATCTACAAGCGATCATCGGAGCGGATCGCGTTCGTCTCCATCCTTCGCTTTATCCTGAAAAGCCGAGTGTCGTGACAGGCCATACGGTTGACGATGACGCTTCAGATACGGTAGCACGTTCGCCAGGCATGAAATATCGTCATTATGCGCCCGATGTCCCGCTGACGTTGTGGCTTTTAAACGCTGAACGTCTCGATCCGCGTGTTCCAAGTGTGCAACACATCCTTTTACG
>JAVERJ010000126.1:0-6112 GCA_034007185.1 Candidatus Carbonibacillus sp.
ACAGCGTGAGGCTTGATAAGTGCTCGTGTTCCTTCCCGAGCTGTCGACGGCCCAACCACGATCAGTGATGTTTGAGAAGGCCAGGTAAGCTCTGGGGACAGTGTTTTGTTAAGCCAATCGCCTGCATGCACCGATTCTCCCAGACGATGCGCTCTCAATAGCGCGGCAAAGGCACGCACACCATAGACGCTGGAGATCGTCACCCAATCATAGGTCCCCATCCAAAAACGATCCAGTAACTTCTGACCATGCGTCACCTCACTTAACGCGCGTGGCATCAGTCGGAACAAAGGGACATGATGCGCCTCGGCACCCAGCTTTAAAAGCTTCTCGTAAAAAGCCTCCCCTTCTTTTGAAAACCGTGTCACAGCAACCGATAAACCGCGCAACGTCTCTTTCGACATCGCTTTTCCCACCTTTTTCATACCGATCCACCATCTGTGATGGTCAAACTAAGATCTAGACCACGCAGCGATCACCTTCCGCGCCCCGCGCTCTAAAAGTTTATGAGCAAGCGCACGCCCTGCTTCATCCGGAGGCCCTTCCATTTCATCTTCAAGCCAGATCGACCCATCCGGCGAAGCAACAAATCCATGGATACGTACACGCGGCGCTTCTGGATCATTTTCGATCAGCGTGGCGTGGGCACCGATCGGTACTTGACAACTCCCTTCAACACCTTTCAAAAACGCGCGCTCCGCTTGCGTCGTCCAAAACGTCTCTGGATCGTTTAAAACAGCCAGGCGTTCTAGAAGCGATGCATCATCCAATCTGGCTTCAATGGCCAACGCGCCTTGCCCAACTGCCGGTATAAACGTTTGCACATCAAGTGGCGTACGTCTGAGATCATCCATTCCTAGCCGCGCCAAACCGGCCTCTGCCAAAATAATCGCTTGGAATTCTCCCGCCATCAGTCGACGCACGCGCGTTGGTACGTTCCCGCGCAATATTTGAATAGAAACATCCGGACGCAACCGTTTGATGAGTACACTGCGACGAAGCGAGCTTGTCCCGACAAGAGCGCCTTCAGGTAACGTATGCAATGTATAGCCTTCTGGAGAGACGAGGACATCATATGGCGCATGCCGAACGGGTACTGCCACCAATCCCAAGCCTTCAGGGAAAACAGCTGGCATATCCTTCATGCTATGTACCGCAAAATCCGCCTTTCTTTCTAACATAGCCAACTCTAGCTCTTTGACAAACAGCCCTTTACCTCCAACCTTTGCTAAAGCAACATCAAGGATTTGATCGCCTCGTGTGACAAATGTTTCAATCTTAATCTCAAGATCAGGATGATGTTTTAAAAGCTCGGTACGGACCCATTGACTCTGAGTAAGAGCCAAGTCACTTTTACGGCTGGCGAGTATCATGGTCGTTTTTTCGATCGTCATAAGTGAACGTCCCCTTCCTTCTTGATCCGCGCGCTGATGACCCTGCCTTAGGGGATAGGAAAGAAAGCACATGTTATCTCAAGAGACTGCTTAAAGGATGCATGCTGAGCCAGCTCAGCCATAACGGGATCAATGAAATCATATAGCTACGCATCAGGCGCAACCATGGCCAGTGATATCTTAAACGAACATAGATCAGGAAACTGTACCAAAGGATTAAAATAAACGACCAGATGACTTTGCTATCTCTTAAGTCTATCCAAGCACCAAGCGAACTGACCCAGACAAATCCCAAAATGATAGAGATGGCCAGTAAGGGAACACCAGTCAAAATAGCTCGATTGGCCAAAAAAACCATTTTTTCGAGTGATGGTAAGCGGAAAAGCTGTGTATGCCATGATTTGCTTTTTAAAAGTGCATCGCTGATAACAAACATGACTCCTAACACACCAGCGATTAAAAATAAGACTTCGGCCACCAATGCAAACGAAACATGTAAGAAAAAGAGCCGTTGTTGTGCTGCCCAGACACTGTTTAAACTATGTTCCAATAACGGAAACGTATGACTGGTGACAATGGCAAAACCAAACAAATTGACAAGAAAAAGAAAAAAATCCATCTGATAAAGCGTATTTAAGACAATCGAAAAAAACATTAAAAGCCACATATAGACGAAACGCGTTTGCAGGATAAGTATATAAAAAAAGTTACGTTCTTGCCACCATTCGTATAAAAGAACGCCAGTCAGAAGCATGAAGGCTCCGACCAGCGTCCACCATCCCATGAAGGCACTTTTGCGCCATGGATGAATAAAATCGAAAAAGAAAAACGTTAAGGACAGCGCATATAAAACGATGAATAACTCATATAAATGAGACCACCCCGGCATAATCGCGAACCCTTTCCACCGCTTTTTTTACCGTCTCTTCCGACGGACGCTGGCGATGATCATACTTTTCGCTTTCTTTCCCTTTCTGTTCTTCCGCATTGGGCTGATCGTCAATGAGATTAAAAAGCATCTCAGTAGCCCGGACGAGCATCTCGCCATCATCCGTTCCAGCTGTCTCTTTAAGTTTAATAATCGGATCTTGTAACAGCTGATTCACCAAGTTTTTCATATACTTTTCAATCAAACGACGCGAACGTTCGTCAAGATCGGGAAGTTTGTTTGCTAACGAGCGCATCGAACGCTCCTGAAGGACTTTTCCTTTTTCTTGTAGTGCAGCCATGACTGGAATGACCTTCAACGTCTCCAGCCATGCCTGAAAATGATGAATTTCTTCATCGATATGCGTCTCAATCTCTTGAGAAAGTTTTTGACGGGCCGCAAGATGTTCATCGACAATTTTTTTTAGATCATCGAGATCATAAGCATAAACACCCACCATCGACACCGACTCTATATCCCGAGGAAGCGCCAAATCGAGAAGGACCAGAGGTCGACTGCGATGGGAGAGATGTTGACGTATCATGGCTTCTGTCACCAACGGTTTGGGACTGGCCGTCGTCCCAACCACAATATCAGCTTCCTCTAAAAGTTCCGGTATATCGTCAAGCGTCCGATAACGACCACCGACTTCCTGAGCCAACAAGCGGGCACGGTCGATGGAGCGATTGGCGATCGTCAGGGAAGCGCCTAAAGCATGAAAATGCTGAGCGATGAGCGTTCCTGTCGCACCTGCACCTAATATGAGAACATGTTTCCCTTTAAGATCTTCAAACAATTTCTTAGCCAGAACACTTGCCGCATAGGCGACTGATACAGGTGCGTCATTTAAGCCGTATGCGTGATGCACGCGTTTGGCAAAGGTTATGGCCTGCTTAAAAAGCTGGTTTAAAATTTTTGAACTCATCTGCTGTTGACGCGCTAACTCCCACGCTTCTTTAACTTGTCCTAAAATCTGCGTCTCACCAATAATCATGGAATCAAGCCCAGAAGCGACCCGAAACAGATGGCGCCAAGCTTCAGCGTCTTCATATATATACATGTGATCTTGAAAAGCTTCTTTCGGTAAGCCGAACCAGCGACTCATCCATTGGAGGCTCAGTTCGATCGCCGACTTGGTTTTAGATCGATCGGTGAGAAGGTATAGCTCCGTCCGATTACACGTTGCAAGAAGCACAGCTTCGATGACGCTGGACAGATCTTTTAACGTTGCAAGCGCTTCTTCCAATTGATGTGGAAGGAATGTACAACGCTCTCGTAACGTCACCGGTGCTGTTTTATCGTTAAGCCCTATGACAACGACGTGCATCTGTAAGCCCCCCTTTCTATCCCCAAATCGAACGATCAATGACAGACAGCTTTGGCACGTTCTAGATTTATTTTAACATAAGAACGCTTACAATACGAAGGGTATATTTGACAAAAATGTTACAGCAGCCCGTATTTGTGAAAGAAAATGCATATTCGTGTGAACATAAAGCGTATCCATAGACCGCTTTATGTATGCGCATGCGCGATGATAGATACGCAAAGATGGGGGTTTATTGCGCCTTCGCTGGCATCTCAGAAAAACGACCCTCGGATGAACTTTTTAGAGGCGCTGTTAGTTCCATACCGATCACATGATCGCGACTGTTCAAAATCGGACGTGCTTCGATCAACAGTTCTTCAGTCACATACGTTTCCGTTTTACCGCTGGCATAAGCTTTTTCAGCCGCTTTGCGAAAAGGATTGTCGTGGGCGAGCAAGGTATGCACCAACTCGAGCTGGGGGCGTCCAAAGTATTTGACACCACCGGGATTAATCGCCATGATCCGATACCGTTTATTAATAACAAAACGGACGACGTCTTCGGGATAACCAAGGGCATAAATCGGTGCAACGAGGACTGATGGATCGAGCTTTAGAACGTGAGCAATTTCTTCAAGCTTACGGATGGAAATATTATTTTTACCGGATTCAATCCGCGCAATAAATGGCTGTTTGACACCCATATGATGAGCCAGATCGGCTTGCGTCATCTTTTGTAATTTGCGGAGCCGCTTAACATGATAGGCGACCCTTTTTTCTATGGAATCATCAATCTCGGAGGTGTAAAGAGGATCATCTTTCACCAGTTGCTTAACATGTTGCGCAAGTTCATTCATCGGTATACACTCCTTCGACTGCCTAAATGAATTTCGACAAAGTATGTCTTATTATAACAAAAAAAAGTTCTTAAGCATAGAATTTTTAATGTCCATCGCTTATAATGTTATCCATGGTCTAGCTTGAAGCAAAACAGGAGGAATTATGCAAAAATCACTTTTAGCCGATACGCTGCTTTTATTCATTACTTTTATATGGGGAACGACATTCGTCCTCGTCCAACAGGCCATCGATTTTCTTCCACCCTTCACTTTTTTGGCCATACGCTTTTTCATCGCCTGGTTGCTGATGCTGCCCTTTCTGGCGCTCGCCTCATCACGTGACGTTAAAAGCTTAGCAAACACTGAACACCATCCCTCACGGATAACCTCGGGCATACACCCCTTCCTTGCTGCTCTCATCATCGGGATCAATCTTTTTTTAGGTTATGCTTTACAAACCTTTGGCCTACTCTATACGACCGCTTCCAAAGCCGGCTTTATTACAGGATTATCCGTCGTTCTCGTACCGGCCATCAGTTTCTTTCTTCTAAATACACGCCTTAAAAAGTCAATTATCTTGGGCGTCCTCCTCGCCCTCATCGGCCTTTATGCGCTCACCCTAGGGGAGTCTTTTGTCCTGAATACCGGTGATCTACTCGTCTTTTTGGGGGCCATCGCTTTTGCCTTACAGATTGTCACCACATCAAAATACGCACCTTTTTTTAACCCGGTCTTATTGGCAACCTTACAGATCGGTATCGTGGCAGGTTTCAGTTTTATCTTTGCGATCATCTTTGAACCTGTCGATCAGGCGGTACGTCTTTCGCTTGATCACTGGCAAGTCGTAGGCGGTGCACTGTTCGTGACGGCTGTTTTAGCCACCGCCCTCGCTTACTGGACCCAGACCACTGTCCAAAAATACACCTCCCCCGTCCATGTTGCGCTCATTTTTTCGATGGAACCGGTTTTTGCTGCGCTGACAGCCTGGCTCGTGCATCATGAACGTATGACACCGATGATGTGGTTGGGGAGCAGTCTTATTTTATTGGGAATGCTTTTAAGCGAATTGCCTGTGTTGAAGTTAAACTTATCATTCCCGAATGTTTTACGTATGACATCGCTCAAGCGCAACAGACGTACGAACCGATAAAGACTTCTTTGACATACACAGTTTCATTTCATGGGAGGTGAGATGCGTTTGACCATGCGACAATGGTTTGGAATCATCCTGATCGCCGTCGGTGCCCTCGTACTTAGCAATGTATGGCCGCATTTCTTTTCAGTTAAGCCATGGATGTTCTCCTCTGAAAGTCTACTTATATTGTTCAGCCTTATGCTCATGGTCTTCGCTTGGAATCGAGCGTTGGAACTTCTACTTCCAGCATTGATATTGTTCGGCATCGGTATCCATGCTTTTAATACGCACTTTTTCCATCTTTGGCCGGATCAGCTTTTCATCTATGCCATCATCATTGGCCTGGCAATGGTGATATACGGCGTTGTGGCAAAAAGTGGGGTCAGTATGGCATGGGGGAGTGCACTCATTTTTTTTGCTTTTTTGTATGAACCGCTTCTTTCGCTTTTGCATGATCCAACCAAACGATTTTTATCCTTCTGGCCGTTACTTTTGATCGCCATCGGCG
>JAVERJ010000127.1:0-6099 GCA_034007185.1 Candidatus Carbonibacillus sp.
TGCATTGGATACGATGTACGCCAAAGGGATCATGCCGAACTTTTCAGCGGTGACCTTCGGCGCGATGCGACCGATGAGTCGCGGCGAACTGACGACGGCGCTCGTTAAAGCGCTCGATCTTCCGATCAATGCTGGGCCGTATGACGATCCAAACGGCCGGTATCCGCTTGAACCGACGTTTTACGATGTCATGCCTTCCAGCGATCAGTGGGATTACGCGTATAAATATATCGAGACGGCGGCTCGTGCAGGGATCGTGAGCGGTACGAGTCCGGGGTTTTTCCGCCCGAATGACCAGGTGACGCGCGAGCAGGCAGCGATCATGATCGCGCGTGCCATGAACTTAAAACTTCCGGCCACCCCGGATGCGGCCCGGGCTACCCTCGCCAAAGTCTTTGTCGATACCAATCAAATGAATGTCTATGCTCTTCCGGCCATCGCTGCCGTCTACAAGGCAGGTCTCATGGAAGGGTCCCCCCTCGATCCCAATGCGAAAAAGACGATGTATGCCTTTAATCCGCGGGCTTCGATAACAAGGGCGGAGATGGCGGTCATCTTGCAGAAGATGATGATCCAGATGAAAAAGCTGCCAAAACAATGAAAGCGCAACTTTTTAACAACTCATTCGTATATATAAATGCGGTCGTTTGAAGCAACAATATTTGTTGTGCGCCGCGCAACTTTTCTACCCATCGGGTGTAGAAGTATAATGAGTTCCGTGTTCTATCACCTATCCGGAAGACTTTACCAGTTTGCTCGAATATGGTATACTGAACACTGTCGTTCCGGATGAGATGTGGAACGCGAACTCTATCAAAGCTTCAAGCGATGTTGCCGGCAGCAACGTCTGAATCGTAGGAAGGAGGGAAGCGTGCCGAGCGGGCTGGCAACCTGAAGGACGTGTGGAACTGTCGAGTCATGGACACCATGAGCATGCACAGTCTGCGCGTAGTCCTTGTTATGTGAGCAAGCGGGCAGCAAATGTGCTTCCCCAAAAGCTTCCCTAGAAGAAGCGGAAAACATAGCGCGCCGCACGGTGTGCGCTGCAACAAAATCGGAGAGTGGAAACAGGAGGGTTTGCTGAATGCACAAGAGCAAGAAAGCATTATCGCTTCTTTTAACGCTGGCACTTGTCTTCACCGTTGTGTCGCCGGCATTTGCGTTTAGTTACATTGTACCCCCGGAAGATGAAGAAGGTGGTAGCGATTACGCTGATTTTTATGAAGGTCAATTGCTTGCCGGCAAATACTTGGTTGAAGTTAAGCCTGCTGAAGTTGCAACCAATACAGCCTATAACTTTGAATTTCGCATTAAAGATGTAACAAAAGATAAGTACCTTACAGGAAACGATCTTAAAAATTTCTACGAAGGTTTTTCGTTCGTCGTGAGGGATCCTAAAACCGTTGTGTTTTCAGTCTACAATAACAATCGTTTTAATGAAAGTCAGGTTGAGTTAACCTATGTAGATAAAACTGGTGTATATTATGACGAAGTCATTGTTGGTCCCGATCCAAATCAAGTTGGAATGGGTGCTCGACTGGATTTAAATGATAAGCGCGATGCGTTGATCATCCGTTACTTAGGTACGGGACAAACCGGCGGGAACTATAATCCATTTGAAGGACTTTCTGCAAGTCAGCTTTCGCTCTATGTAAAAGATTATGGTCGCATGGTTGTGCAATATGTGGATCCTAAAGACGGAAAAGTTTACACAGCACCTGTATTCTATGCGACACCAATCTCCTATGAATTTGTCAGTGGTAACAAAGAAGCGCTCGAATCATATGCCGAGACTGTAAAAGTTTATTCCCGATATGCAAACTTTGAAGGCGATGCTTATCTTTCTATTTATGAAAAAGATAAGGATAAAAATAATGAAAAACTCTGGTCGTATGTTAAGTTAAGCGCATCTGACTTAAAAGCAATCGGTCCAAACAATGAATATGGTTATGTTGTCGTTCTTCCACCGATGTCAAGCAAGAAAGAATATCGGATGGAACTTCAAGGCACGATTGAAGATTACGCTAAAAACGTAAGACATTATGGGCGTGGAAGTGCAAAAGTTCCAGTGAAAAAAGGATCGACAACGCTTGTCGAACCCAAGGATAACGTCCTAGCCTACGATGTGTCCGACGTTGTCACCTTTACGATTGATGACAGCATTCCGAATGCCGATGATTCGAATCTCAAAGTTCCATTTGAGAAGTATGTCGCATTTACGATTAAGTATGACGGTAAAAAGTATGGTTATGCGAATAACTTCACAGAAGCTGCTTCTGCAAAACGCTTATTCGACCCACTTGACTATGCTACCACTAAAATTCCATCCACATCTTCAAGCTACAGCACTTTCTGGTACAAAGTAACTAAGGATGGTCTTGTGCCAGTAATGTATGAGGGCTTGAATAATAAGGGTGTACCTGTTTATGATTTTGGATCAAAAATTACCAATGCTGTTAAAGAAATAGAAGTTGAAGTGGACGGCAAAAAAGTGAAAAAGCAGGCTGTTACAATTGGTATTAATCTGCCGAGTCTCTATGATGAAGTTAAGGATGCTCCACGCGTAGAGTCTTTCAATATTCACGTTGCGTATACCAACCCAGTGGCTATATACGGTTCTGAATCTAACACCCTTAAAAAACGTGATTATTACGTTGAAGGTCCGTCTATTAAAGGTGGAGCAGGCAAGCTTGAATTTGACCATACGACGATGAACGCGAATGAGTTCTACCCGGCGACAGCTAAAGTTACCGACGTCCATGGTCGTCCGGTCGCCGATGCTAAGATCGGCTTCTCGCAAGCAGTTGCTGCAGTTGGTGGTACAGGAGGCTTAGGCTTTACGAACGTCGTAAGTTCTGTCGAAACTGATAAAACCGGTACGGTTGAAGTTAACTTCTATTTCTCAACAACCGGTACAGTTAAAGCCCAAGCTGGTTTGCTCACTGATCCGCGTAAGGTCGATCTTACCGTCAAATCGTCCCAGCAAACCGGAACCAAAGTACAATTTGTAATAGATTCGGATAAATACTGGCTAAACGGCAAAGAATTCACGATGGAAGCATTCCAAGGGACCTCGCCTGCTCCGTATATCGCACCCGGTGATCGTACGGTCGTACCGGCCAGCTACATCGCCCGTGGTCTGAACGCGCAAGTGTTCTGGGATGCGAATACGAAGACGGCTACGTTCGTCCGTGGTGACACGACCGTGCAGATGAAAGTCGGCAGCAAAATTGTGAAGATCACCAAGGGTGGTAGCACCTTCACACAAACGATGGAAGCTGCAGCGACCACGATGGATGCCAATGGCATGGATGCAGGCCGTATCTTCGTCCCGGCGAAGTACGTGGCTAATGCCTTTGGCTATGAAGCCAAGTGGGACGCTGAAACAAAGACGGTGACCATCGAGTAATCGTCTAACGACTGGATAGCATAAAAAAATGAACACGCTATAGCAGTCATGATTCATCCTTCAGTGGTAACACTGAAGGATTTTTTTATTTTGTCTCTTTTACAGCAGGATTTTTGTATATTCCGTCGAATATACAATATAAACCAAAAATGAGGGGGTGCAGCAAATGCTTTAAGCGATATCGTTTCTTATAATGTATAACTAAACCAAATAGTATGAAAGGTGGGGAAGAGTTGAATTCAATGCTAAAACGCCGCATGCGCACCATGCTATCATTAAGCATCGTGATGTCATTAATCTTCTCACTTATTTTACCGGTCTACACGACAGAGTCAGCAGTTTATGCTGAACCGGTCCATCAAGCCGCACTGGATCAGGTTAAAGAGGCCCTGGAGAAAACAGCGAAAGAGAAACTGCAGGAAGCTAGAACCAAAACGATAGAAGAACAGCGTAGAACGTCCATTGTGGAAGCTATGGCACAAGACAAACATGCTCCAGATGAGATCGTACGCGTCATCGTAACGCTGAGCGGTCCAGATGTCCTGAGTAACATGAAAGGTTTATCCTCGAACACGAAGTTGAGTAACAATCAACAAGCTGCCGGGTTGCGTCAGAAAATCTTACAAGATCAACAGGCGATCTTGCAGCTCATTCAACGTAATATGCCCACAGTAATCATCCGTCATCAGTTCACTGAGACGATGAACGGATTCAGTGCCGATGTCCGCTATGGCGACATTCCAAAACTAAAAGCGCTTCAAGGTGTCCTCGATGTTCAGCTGGCGAGCTCTATTCAGCGTGAGCCGCTCATTCCCGGGGATAAGCCGGAGATGTATTTTAGTGCGCCACTGATCGGTGCGCCTTATGCCTGGGAGCACGGGTATAAAGGCGAAGACGTGATCGTAGCAATCGTCGATACGGGAATTAATTATTTTCACCCGGCCTTTGGTGGCGATGGCCGCGAAACATTAAAACTCGGCGGACCAGAAGATTTAACGAAAAGCGGTGGATACAACGTATGCGTCATCGGCGGTTATAACTGGGCCGACGACAATAACGACATTGTCGATCGAACCGATAGCCAGCACGGCGTGCACGTTGCCGGAACGGTCGGCGGGTATGATGCCACTCCAAGTGGCACGATCAACGGGGAGCCCTTCTCCGGGGTGGCGCCAAGCGTTAAATTTTTAGCCGAAAAAGTTTTTTCTAATGACCCGGATCGCGCCTCGACGACGAGCGATGAATACATCGCCGCCGTAGAACATGCCGTCGCCAACGGCGCTTCGGTTATTAACATGAGCCTTGGATCATCGGCAGGTGCCTTTAATCCGGAAGATCCTTTCTTTAAAGTGATGAAAAATGCATCCGATGCTGGTGTCGTCTTTAGTATCTCAGCGGGAAACAGCAATTACAGTGTGGGTCCGTCCTTCCCTTTCATCGAAAATCCAGACATTGCCCTGGTCGGATCACCCAGCATTAACCCACCCAGCATCAGTGTCGCAGCGTCGATGAATGAGGCCAGTTTCTATGATATGATGAAGTTAAATCAGCCGGTTGGAAATAAAGGAATACAAAACGTGCCCATGCTACCTGCAAGTTCTAATCCGCATCCGAACACGCTTAAAGGTACGTATAAGCTTGTTCCTGCAGGCGCCGGTATCTCCGCTTCTGATTTTCCAAAAGAGGTTGCGGACAATGTAGCGCTTATAGAGCGTGGTAAGGTAACGTTTGAGACAAAAATACAGAACGCGATCGATGCCGGTGCCGCCGCAGCGATTATCTACAACAATGCCGGAGACAATTTTATAAACATGGGAACTGGATCGGCCACAACGATCCCTGCCGCATCTATCCGGCAAAGTGATGGAGAAACGATTTTAAAAGCGATTCAAAGCGGCATAGAGATCATGGTATCGTTCCCCTTGGAGAAAACGGATCTGCCACTTGCCGTCGACACGATGACCGATTTTTCCTCCTGGGGTTATGAGCCATCCCTTGGGTTTAAACCGACACTGACTGCCCCGGGCGGTAGCATCATCTCCAGTATTGGCTCGCAAGCGTATGCATCATTTAATGGAACGTCCATGGCAGCGCCGCATGTCGCAGGTGCCGCTGCACTCGTCATAGAGCGCTTTAAAAAAGATAACATCCCTTACACATCAGGAGATGTTCGCACAGTACTGGCCAACACAGCAAAGATTTTAACGGATCCGTCCACAGAGCTCCCCTATCCGATCCGGCGTCAAGGGAGCGGTCGTATCCAGGTTGATCAGGCGCTTAGGACAGACGTACTGGTTACATCTGGTGAGGAGCCTGCCGTCAATCTGGGGGCATTTGACACGAAAGAACGTTCCATCCAGGTAACACTAAAAAATGTCGGAGCAAACGATCAAACGTTCCACGTGGATGGCATGCTCTTTACCGATGAGACAGCGACACGTAACCTCGTCTATGAGCCGGTAGAAAAAACTTTTGATCTGCTCAGATTAAGGGAAGCGGCCGGATTAGAACTGATACCGGCTGATCAGACGATCACCGTCCCGGCAAAGAGCACGGTCACGCTTAAGGCGAGGGTGCGTATTCCAGAAAGTCTGCCGCTGGATCGTTTTGTCGAAGGCTGGCTCGTCTTTCATGCGGAAGAAGGAACGGACCAAAGCGATCTCGTTATGCCGGTCTACGGTTTTTACGGT
>JAVERJ010000128.1:0-6093 GCA_034007185.1 Candidatus Carbonibacillus sp.
CGGGCATTATCTTGACGCGAACGCAGACGACAGATATCCGTCAACTTTCCGGTTTACAAAAACCCCTTCCGTTTGTATCCGGCGTCTTTTTATTTGCTGCCCTCGCTTCACTCGGTTTACCGCTTTTATCTGGGTTTTGGGCTGAGATTCAGACCTACCTAGGTGTGTATGAAAGCGGGAAAGTCGAGGTGGTTATCGTGGGCGCCTTGGGGCTTGTTTTAACCGCTGCTTATGTGTTACGCATGGTGCTGTTTACGATGTGGGGAGAGGCCATGTCGTGGGATTCTGTCAAAACATTCATGGGGGCGTACGGTAAGGAACGATCAGAAGATAAGAGCGGTTGGCGTTTACGACCGAATGAGACGCTCGTCCTTGTCATCCTCGTTGTCTTTATCTTGCTGTTTGGCATATATCCGTATGTCCTTGGAGAAACGATCGCCCAATCGCTTACCACCTTCTTATAAATCTTGATAGTTTCGAACATTGGATAAGGTGGGGCGTGATCGATGGAGTATTTGAATCTACGACGTCTGGATGTCTTTCGGGTGGTTGCCCGTCACATGAGTTTTTCGCGTGCTGCAGAAGAACTATATTTGAGTCAACCGGCTGTCTCCCAACACATTCGACAACTTGAAGAATATTTTGGAGTAAAACTTTTTGAACAATCCGGGAAACAAGTCATGCTCACCGAGGCGGGACATTATTTAAAAGAAAGTGCTGAACATATTTTTGGTGAAATCGAGCATGTCTTACAAACGCTTGAAGATATACGCACCAAACGACAAGGGAGTCTCACAATCACGGCCGATACGTCGGCTGGAGCCTATGTGGTCCCCCCGTTCTTAAATACGTTTTATCATGCGCATCCCCATGCTCTGGTTAAACTTGAAGTGGTCAATCGGAGCATTGTCTTACAAAAACTGTTCCGTGGTGAGACAGAAATCGCGGTCATGGGTTATCCCAAACGTTCGCCGTATTTGGAAGCCGAACCTTTTATGGATAACCGGCTTGTTTGTATCGCCCCAGCGCATCATCCGTTGGTTGGACGGACGTCCATACCGCTTACGGATGTGCTGAAAGAACCGTTTTTAATGCGGGAAAAAGGATCCGGCACACGTAAAACGGTTGAACGTTTTTTTGAGGAGCGTCAGCTTACGCCATATGTTCGAATGGAATTAGGGAGTATTGCGGCGATCAAAGAAGCGGTGATTGCGGGGGTAGGGCTTTCTATTGTCTCGGAAGCTGCGATTGTATTGGAAAAAAAATCGGGTGTGCTTCAAGTGCTGGATGTCGAAGGGTTGCCGATTATTCGCAAATGGTATGTGGTGCATGCGCTTGCCAAACCGCTTTCACCGCTTGCCGCGCATTTTCGAAACTTACTGATTCAACATGAACATGCGTAAAGGGGAAAGATCATGCGTCATATCGATCGTATCGTCCTGATCACAGGAGGGACACGGGGCATTGGTTTGGAAACAGCACGCGTATTTCATGCCGAGGGGGCAAAAGTCATTGTCGCTGCACGGCATGAAACTGGATTACAAAACGTTCAATCGATGTTACCCGATGTCGAGACACACGTCTTTGATGCGTTTTCTGAAACGTCTCGGGAAGCATTGATCGAGTCGATCCGCCTGCGTCATGGTCGATTGGATGTTCTCATCAACAATGCGGGTCAAAGCTTTGGCGCTAACGCGTCGCAAACGACGATGGAAGCGTATCGTCAAGCAATGGAAATCAATTTTTTTGCGCCTGTGGATCTCAGTTTGCGCGCCCTCTCTTTGATGAAAGAAGGAAGCGTGATCGTTCAAGTGGCTTCGATATGGGGGCGTGAGGCTGGGGGAAAGGCGGCCTACAATGCTTCTAAAGCAGCGCTCATAAGTTTTACGAAAGCTCTAGGGGATGATCTGGCTGGTCGAGGTATACGCGTTGTGGGCGTTGCGCCCGGCTCGATACGGCATCCCGGGGGAAGTTGGGATCGACGTTATTTAGAAAATCCGGAGCAGATGGAAGCGTTTATTGCGCAACATATACCAGCAGGACGGTTTGGAACGGCTGAAGAAGTAGCACGCGTTATTGCTTTTTTGGCTTCTTCTGAGGCTTCTTGGATCATGGGCACAACGGTCGTCGTGGATGGTGGGCAATCAAAAATGTTTTGATCTATAGCAAAACCTTATCTGATCAACAGCTTATTTGGCGCCGATGGCTCGGCGCTCTTCTTTTTGAAAGTCGCGCATGCAGTTGTTGATTTTAGAAAAAAGCGGTATAATGTAAAAAAGAAGTTATCTGACTGATTGCTCATTCATCGGATGAGAGAGCATCCATCGTCAAAGGTTGTGTTTTTAAACCGTCTCACTGCGCGTGAGAGATCAAACGGCAAGGTGGTTGACAGATGGGGATGTATGATATAGATAACGGTGGTTCAGAAAAAGAGCGGACAGAGGTTATTACGCTTACGCTTCCTACGCCTTTTCGTGTCGGACCGGTACACGCTTATGTGTTCATCGGCGATAAGAAAGTCTTATATGATACGGGTCCGCTCACAGAAGAAGCTTGGGACGTGCTCATATCTGGTCTCAAAGCGCATGCGCTGAGCATTCGTGATTTAGATGCGCTTGTATTAAGTCATCATCATATGGATCATGTCGGACTTGCTGGACGGATTGTGCGGGAAAAGGATCTGCCTGTATATGTGCATACAAAAGGCCTGCCTTATATTCGTCATGACCGAGCATTTATGCTAGCGAGACAAACGTTTTTAAGCACACTCTACCGCGCATCGGGTGTACCAGAGGCGTTGGTTCAAGCTGCGCAAGAGATTCAAGCATATTATCAACATTTTACGGAGCCGCTTGAGGATGTGATACCCATCGAATCAGGCTCTATACCGGAGCTTCCAGATTGGGAAGTGCTTCATGTACCGGGGCATGCGCCTGATCAAATTGCGCTCTACGATCGGTCCAATGGTCGGATGATCGGTGCAGATCATCTGATACAACATATCTCGTCCAATGCGTTTGTTGAACCGGATTATGGTACGGTGAAGCGTCCACGCTCGTTAATCGTCTATCGCGAACACTTAAAAAAATGGTTGAAACTCCCAATAACGCTTGTGATGAGTGGTCACGGCGAGGTCATCACCGATCCCTATGCGTTAATCGAGCTCAGGTTAAAGCAACAGGAAGAACGCGCCAAACATATGTTATCACTTTTGGAACATGCACCGTCAGCCTTTGACATATCCAAAATCGTCTTCCCCAAATTATATGAAAAAGAAATGCCGCTCGTCATATCGGAAGTCGTTGGGCATCTCGATTGGCTGGTGGAAGAAGGTCTAGCGGTTTTAGAAGAACAGGGTGAGCGGTTGTATTATCGTCCGACGCCGACGCATGCTTATCGTTCCTTATAAGGTTGCATCAGTGATGCATCACTATAAAGTGTGGCAATGAAGTATGGCAATGAACGAACATAAAAGGGAGGTGATGTTTTTTCACACGTCCATTCAAAGGCGCGCAAACAGCGAATAAGTATGCGGATGAGGAGGAGTAATCATGAAAACAGTGCGAATTGGTGCTGGGCAAGGGTTTTATGGAGACTCGATCTACGGTGCGCTTCATATGGCGAAGTATGGCCGTGTGCAGTACATCAGTTTTGATACGTTGGCGGAATTGACGCTCGCAATCTTACAAAAAGATCGTCAGAAAAATCCGTCTCTTGGCTATACTAAGGATATTACCACAACGATGACGCATCTTTTGCCTTATGTCCGTGATCAAGGGATCAAGCTGATCACCAATGCTGGTGGCATGAATCCTTACGGTGCTCAGGAAGAAGTCGCTCGTATCGCCCGATCGCTCGGGATAAGCGGTTTGAAGATAGGTGTGGTCACGGGTGATCAAGTGCTGCACCTTTTACCAGAATGGGAAAAGCAAGGCTTTGATCTTCAAGATGCCTCCAGTGGGTTACCCTTTGATGTCATCCGCGATAAGGTCCTTTTTGCAAGCGCTTACTTAGGTGCATGGCCGATCGTCGAGGCCTTAAAACAAGGGGCCGACATCGTTATTACAGGGCGAACGACTGACACAGCACAATTTTTAGCACCGCTGATGTATGAACTGGGCTGGAGCGATCAGGATGCTGATCTGATTGCCCAGGGCATCTTGTTGGGGCATCTTATGGAATGTTCAGCGCAAGCTTCAGGCGGTAATTTTAGCGGAGATTGGTGGAACATACCGGATATGGACAATCTCGGTTATTTAATCGCTGAAGTGCGCGAAGACGGTCAAGCGGTGATTACGAAACCTGAAGGTAGCGGTGGTCGCGTTTCGGTCGATACCCTTAAAGAACAATATTTATATGAAATTCATGATCCGCGTCAATACATGACACCAGATATCACTGCTGATTTTTCAAACGTTACGTTTACAGAAGTCGGAGAAAATCGGGTTGCCGTAAGCGGTGTTCGAGGCAAACCAGCCCCAGAGACACTCAAAGTATTGATCGGTTATGAAAATGGCTGGATGGGCCAAGGGATGATCGGTTATTCTTGGCCTGATGCTTTGAAAAAAGCGCAAAAAGCGGATGAGATTGTGCGTAAGCAAATCGAACGGTATGGCATAGAGGTCGAAGAGATTCACACCGAATATCTCGGGTACAATTCGATTCACGGACCTTTGGCTCGGCCCGTCGATGAGGAAAATTTAAATGAAGTCTATTTAAGAGTTGCGGTGCGCACCAAAGATCGCGACACAGCGGAACGTTTTGGGCGCCTTTTTCCACCACTTTCCCTAAACGGACCGCCGTTTGTAGGCTCACTATCAGGCATGTTTTCCGTGCGCCAACTGCTGGGGTTATGGACGGTTTACGTTCCGCGCGCGTGGATTGAATCGCAAGTTCAAGTGGAAGTAAAGGAGGTTTGAGGCATGCCGCGAATGTTACTGCGCGATCTTGTTCAAGCGCGCTCAGGCGATAAAGGGAATACGTGTGATTTGACCATTTTTGCGAGAACCCCTGAGATGTACGAACATTTAAAAGCGGTCGTCACCGAAACGGTGGTTAAAGAGCACTTTCGTTCATTGGTGTTTGGACAGGTGAGACGTTACGAGGCGCCGACGGTTTTGGGTCTTAAATTCATTTTAGAAGATGCTTTAGGTGGGGGCGCGCCGTCTTCTTTGCGATCGGATAATCTCGGTAAATCTTTTGGTTCGAATCTTTTACGTTTAGAGATCGATGTTCCTGAAGCATTGGCACGCAAGCCCCATTTGATGCCGACACCACCATGGCGTAAACAGTAAAAGAGGCCATGGTCTTGCATAACCATTCCTCCAATGGGCAACGTTAAAGAAAAGACGTATAAGCAAACGATGACGGCCCGGAAGGTGGATGGAGGATGCAAGAAAAGAAATGGTGCGCGGTTCAGCGTATTGGCCTCTGGCGCGGTCGGTGCGTAAGGCTGATGGTGTTATTATCGGTATGGTTGATCATGGCTACCGGATGTCAGTTCAACCAAGAAAGCGCTCACCAAGCCTCCCAGAGACAGACGCGTGATGCCGCTGATGCGCTCCAAGCGGTCAAACAAACGTTGGATCGATCGGCCTTTGTATATGACGGTGAAGTCTTTTGGCAAGATGCTGGGTCGAGTAGCACGCCTGCCGCGCTTGTGCATGGGAGTGCTGGGCCCAATCGTCATCTTTATGTCCGTTTATCGGTTGGTCAAGATGCCGCACAAGCAGACGATATGGATTTTTACGCGACGCCTGATGCTGTTTATATACGTTTTTCTGAGGATGTCGCTTGGCAGAAAGCGGATGTCCCCATGGAAGTCGTGCAAGGGGAACTGCAAAACTGGGACCCGCGCGCGCATCTTGGCCGTCTTTTCCGTTTGGCCGAGTCGATCCGATATGTTGGAGGACAGACGTCCGATACTTTAACAGTAGAGGCCGTCTTAAATCCGCAAGCGATGACGCAAGAGCTTTCACAAGACATTCAAAACCGAACGCAATGGGCTGGCGAGACCATGCCACCACCGACCGAAGCACCACGATCTCCTGAGCAACCAAGTGCGACTTTGCCCAAAGGTGTTCAGTGGACGCT
>JAVERJ010000129.1:0-6030 GCA_034007185.1 Candidatus Carbonibacillus sp.
CCGATGATGTTAAGAAGATTGTTGCTGAGCTATACCGGACGAAGTATTACGGCAGCAACAACTGCCACTTTTCCGAATTGCTGGAGGAACATGAATCGCTGAGTTTGAGCGTATCGTCTATACGACGGATTCTGCTGAGCCAAGGGATCAAGCAGGCCAAACAACGAAGACGCGTCAAAACGCATCAGCCCCGTGACCGTAAACCGCAGGCCGGAATGCTTTGGCAGATCGATGCCAGCCCTTACGCCTGGCTAGAAGACCGTGGTCCCGAACTCACCCTGCACGGGATCATTGATGATGCCACCGGCATGGTCGTGGGTGCGGTCTTTCGCCCCACGGAAACGCGTGAGGGGTATTTTTCTGCCATGAAGCAGGCCATCCAGCAATATGGCATCCCTCTAGGGATATACAGCGATCGCCATACGATCTTCCGTTCCCCCAAGGAGACGTTGACGCTGGAGCAGGAATTGGCCGGACAGACAGCGCCTTTATCACCATTCGGAAAAGCTATGGCGGATGTACGGCGTTTCCCGATAATCAACAAATCCTGGCCAGAGTATATGACATTTTCACGGAACAGTTAAGGTGACATTTTCACTGACGATTGACATGGATGTGTCGGTATATATTTTTTAAATTATTGTAAATACGCCGAGCCATTGGGTCATCATCATAACAAAAAGAAGCCCTCACAATGTGCATCATCTAACACATCAGTGAGGGGCGCTTGATTAGTATAACAATATAACATTATAACAATATAACAGTGTCGGAGGGTCAGTTTGTCCGCACGCTGATACCGAGTTCGGCCAGCTGTTCCGGGCGCACTCTGCCCGGCGCATCCATCATGAGATCCGTCCCGCTTTGTGTCTTTGGAAAGGCGATCACATCGCGCAAGTTACTCCGCCCGGCTAGGATGGCGATGATGCGATCCAGACCGAGAGCAATGCCGCCATGAGGCGGCGCACCGTATTCAAATGCTTCTACAAAAAAGCCGAACTTCTCAGCCACTTCTTCTTCAGATAACCCGAGAAGGCGGAACATGGCATCTTGATCCTCACGTCGATAAATACGGAGACTTCCCCCGCCGATCTCATACCCGTTTAACACGAGATCATACGCTTCGGCGCGCACAGAAAGCGGATCAGTCATGAGTTTATGGCGATCTTCTTCTTTGGGGCGGGTAAACGGGTGATGCACGGCGACGTAGCGCTTTTCTGTCGGATCGTATTCTAAAAGCGGAAAATCGGTGACCCAAAGAAATTGAAACTGTCCGGGGGAAACAAGTCCCAAAAGATCGCGCAAAGCGAGGCGAACGGCACCCAGCGCTTGCCGTACGACGTCTTTTTGATCGGCACCAAAAAAGAGGATATCGCCATCTTCCATACCCGAGAGCTCCCCTAAACGGATGCGCTCGCTTTCCGCAATAAATTTGGCGACAGGTCCAGTGAGCTTATCACCTTCTACTTTAACCCAAGCGAGCCCCTTGGCTCCATGCGCTTTGGCCGTATCCTCTAAAGCGCTGATCTCTTTGCGCGAGATCCGCGCCCCTCCGCCAGGTACGCGAATGAGACGGACAACGCCACCTGTCTGTAGGGCTTGGCGAAACACTTGAAACGCGCTGTTTTGGAGAGCTTCGCTAGCATCGACAATCTCTAGCCCGAACCGTGTGTCAGGCTTATCCGAACCATAGCGGTCCATGGCATCTTCATAACTCAGACGTGGAAAAGGACGAGCGACATGGATGCCAGTGACCATCGCTGTGATCTCTTGCATCATCGTCTCGATCAAATCTTGAAAGGTATCAAGTGGCATAAAACTCATTTCAATATCAACTTGCGTAAATTCAGGCTGGCGATCAGCACGTAAGTCTTCATCGCGAAAACAACGAGCGACTTGAAAATAGCGCTCCAATCCCGCCACCATGAGGAGCTGTTTATAGATTTGCGGCGACTGCGGAAGGGCATAAAATGATCCGGGTTTTAAACGGCTCGGAACGAGAAAATCACGCGCCCCTTCCGGCGTACTTTTTGTTAACATGGGTGTTTCAACTTCCACAAAATCGTGCTCGCTTAAAAAGCGACGGATGGCCTGCGTCACCTTATGGCGTAAGATGAGTATGTTTTGCATTTCCGCTCGTCTTAAGTCTAGATAACGGTAACGCAATCGTATTTTTTCATCGATCTCTTTATGTTCAGCGGGGGAAACAGGGGGGGTTTTAGCACGATTTAAAATGTCAATCGAGCTTGCAACAACTTCTATTTCACCTGTGGCAAGATCAGGATTCACCGTCTCTGGTGCGCGACGCACAACGCGCCCTAGAACACGAATCACATATTCGCTGCGCAAGGTTTCTGCTACTTCAAAGGCAGCTTGAACATCTGGGTGGATAACAACCTGAACGATGCCACTTCGATCACGAACATCAATAAAAATCAGACCGCCTAAGTCCCGCCGGCGGTGAACCCAACCACTGATCACGACTTCCGTCCCTACCTGATCGAGACCAAGCGTCCCAGCCCCATGCGTACGGTAAAGCGTTTGCTCTTCCATTTTCATCCTCATAGACCTCCTGCAGCTTCTTTTATCATCGGGTATCATCGGGCGCAATGCTATCACATGCTTAAGACAATAATGACTTCAGGTGTTCAACGAAATGATCGTAAGACAATGACTGCTGCTCACCGTTTTTTAAATCTTTTAGGGTCACTTCTCCGCGCGCTGCTTCGTCATCTCCAACCAGCACCACATAACGTGCCCCAGCACGATCAGCATCCCGCAATACGGCTTTGATTTTCTTCTGATCGTAGCTCCAATCCGATCGCACCCCGGCCGCTCGAAGGTCGAACAAGAGTTTCCATGCCATGGTCTGACCCCCTCCAAAACCGCTCACGACCACATCGATCATCCTCTCCGATGGGCTAGCGTCGAAATTGGATTTGAGTAGTAACATCAGCCGTTCGACGCCTGCAGCAAATCCGATCCCTGGGAGATCGGGACCACCCACCTCTTTAACCAATCCATTGTAACGCCCTCCAGCCAAAACGGTACTCTTCGCGCCAATTCGCGTATCAATAAATTCAAATACCGTTTTAGTGTAATAATCAAGGCCACGGGCCAAATGCGGATCAATGATGTATGGTATACCCAGGGCATCAAGCGCTGAACGAACCCGATGAAAGTGGCTTTGACAGTCTTCACAAAGATACTCCAACATGGTTGGGGCGGATTGAACAAATGGTTTATCACCATCAATTTTACAATCTAAAATGCGCAATGGATTGGTCTCCAAACGGCGCCTGCAGTCTTCACACAGCTCATCACGATGCGGCAACAGATGATCGATTAATCTTTCCCGATAGCGCGGGCGACAAACAGGACATCCAATACTACCTAAATGAAGCTCGACCGTCTCCAAACCAATCGATTGTAAAAATGTCCAAGCCAAAGCAATAATCTCCGCATCAAGCATCGGATCATCGCTTCCCAGCGCCTCAACACCGAATTGATGAAATTGCCGCTGACGTCCCGATTGTGGCCGCTCATAACGAAACATCGGTCCCATATAAAAAAGTTTAAGTGGCAGCGATGCCCGCCCGTACAACTTGTGCTCTACAAACGCACGAACGACCCCTGCCGTTCCTTCTGGCCGAAGCGCAACCGTACGACCACCGCGATCATCAAACATATACATTTCTTTTTGGACGATATCGGTTGTATCCCCTACCGAACGCACAAAAAGTTCTACGTGTTCTAAAAGGGGCGTCCGTATTTCGCCATATCCGAAGCGGATCGCCGTCTCACGGAAAACGGCCTCTAGCCACTGCCACTTGTGAGCCTCCTCAGGCAAAATATCGACCATCCCTCGCAATGCATTCACCATCTGTTCACCCTTTCTGCCCTCACATCATCATGCACCCCAAGCCGTGCAGCACACCTAATGTCGCTCATTCTAAAAAAACCGATGCGGGTGTCAACATATCAAGCGTATTCATAAAAAAACTCCCATCCCCTATCTATCTTTAGGGACGAGAGCGTCTCTCCCGCGGTGCCACCCTACTTAAGCGACGAACGTCTTCTTTTGTCCATCCGGATAAAAAACGTTCGCCACCTCACCTTAAGCCTATAACGCAGGCAACAAACGGGGAATTCATGAACAACCAAGCGAACAGCCTTAAGTGTTCATGCATCCCCTACCTCCCAGGTGTCTTTCCGTAAGGTCGACATAAAATCGCTCGCAGCCTAAGACGATTTCTCTCTGCATGTCACTACCTTACATACTCGCCTGTTCATCGGTTGAATATGATGATATGAAGATGAACCTTAAATTCTTTACAAATCATTGAAACACGTCATTGAAACGCACACGTTTCAACGCACCGTTAACACCTTATCGAAGCTAATCGTACAAGTTTTTTCCGGACCTGTCAAGGTTTTGGTTCAGGATCATGCGGAACTTCCTTCGTCTCATCTTGTCCAGTTGACGCTTCCACCCGCTGCGTCAATGGCATAGGCGTACGGCGTAGCTGCGCTTGAAAAGCACGTAGTTTTTGTACGACGCGACCATGGACCGAATCTTCTGGATACATACCATGGGCATCCGCTTCTCCCGCAGGCAAGCCTGTTAAAAGCTCCAGCCCTTCGTCAACAGTACGCACAGCGTACACATGAAACATGCCTTTTTCAATGTGTGCTACAACATCTTCACGCAGCATCAAATTGTTTACATTGGTTTCTGGAATGATCACCCCTTGGGTCCCACTGAGCCCCTTCTGTTGACAAATATCGAAAAAGCCTTCAATTTTCTCATTCACGCCACCGATGGCTTGAATCTCTCCCTTTTGATTCACAGATCCAGTGACCGCCAAATCTTGTCGAAGCGGTAAACCCGATAGCGCCGAAAGAAGTGCATAAAGTTCAGCACTGGACGCACTATCGCCGTCTACGCCATCGTAGCTTTGTTCAAAAACAATTTGGGCTGCCAACGGAAAAGGTGCTTCCTGCCCGTAGCGCTCACGCATAAACCCACTTAAGATCAGCACGCCTTTCGTATGAATATTACCACCGAGACGCGATTCACGTTCAATATCGATAATTCCTTCCCGTCCCGCAGAAACAGTGACGGTAATACGTTTGGGAACACCAAAGGTAAGATCACCGATCGATAAAACAGCAAGACCATTCACGGTTCCAAGCGCTTTTCCTTCCGTCTGAACGAGTAAGACACCTGCGCCATACAACTCTTCGATGCGTTCTTTGAGAAGACTGGATCGATAAAAACGCTCTTGTAAACTTTTTTGAATGTGCTCTGCTGTAATCTCACCCCCTGCTGCGCCATCTCCATCTTTATCGTTCGCTGCTTGTCCAGCATAAAAATGAGCTTCTCGCACGACGTCAGCCAGCTCTGCAAAACGGGTGGCCAATTTTCCTTGTTCACCAGCAAGACGTGCACCATGTTCGACCAGTTTGGCCATCGCCTCAGCCGTGAGCGGTCTTAAGTGTTCCTTTTCAGAAAGTGTGCGAAAAAACGAAGCATAGGCACGTTCATTGGCCTCTGTTCGTGGCATCGTCGTAGCAAATTCAGCCTTTACCTTAAAGAGTTCACGAATCTCCGGATCGTACTGAAACAACAAATAGTAATGTAGGGGACTACCGATTAAAATAACCTTAAGCTTTAGTGGAACTGATTCTGGACGAAGCGCCTTAGCCGCTAAAAGACCATATTGCTCACCGACATCTTCAATAACAACGCGCATCGTGCGAAGCGCACGCTTTAGGCCATCCCAAGCAAAAGGTGCTTTTAAAAGCTCTTCCACCGGTATAATTAAAAATCCACCATTGGCTTTTAACAAAGACCCTGCGCGAAGCAATGTATAATCAGTCACCAACGCACCAAAAATCACCTCGCGTTCGATACGACCAATCAGATTTGGAAACGTGGGATTGCGTTCGACAATGACCGGTGCCCCTTTTGTATCACGATGGTCAACAATGACGTTAACCCGATAACGCCGTTCAAGTTCATCACGA
>JAVERJ010000295.1:0-2650 GCA_034007185.1 Candidatus Carbonibacillus sp.
GATTGCGTTCCATCGCATCTTCAGTTTCAATAGAAACAATGCAATCTTTAACTGAATCTATCACATTAACAAATATGTTTGCTGGATGACCTTGATCGTGAAGGCGTTTCATATGCATGTTCCTCCTTTGCGTCGTACCTTGAAAGCCAATACGCGTCGTACTTTAAGTTGTATGTGGATATCTGTAAGGTTTCATTGTTCAACTGGTTCGTTTTAGTGTATGAAGGAAAGCGGCATTTGGACCGCCTATTTCTGGTACGCGGGCACAGTCAATTGGGTGTATGCATATCCTTCGTGCATGTATAAAAAATTTTAAAAAAGAGAAAGATGCATTGCATCTTTTTGCAAATATGTTACAATCTAATTGACGAATGTTGATGGATTTTTAGTTTTTTGTATTTTATTATAGGATAGCAAAGGGTGAGAGCATGAAAAAAAAGGTTTTGGTTATCGATGATGAAAAAGAACTGGGTCTGATGACGCGCGAAGTGTTGGCGGATGAAGGGGTTGATGTATCGGTTGCCTATACGGCATTAGACGGCTTAGAGGTTTTAAAACGGAGCCGTTATGATGTTGTCCTTCTCGATCTGAAGCTTCCAGATGAAAATGGGCTTTCCCTTTTAAAACAAATTCGCGATAAAGATATGATGACGCGTATCGTCATCGTCACGGCGTATGGTAGCATTGAGGCAGCCGTGGAGGCGATGAAGTCGGGCGCCAATGATTTTCTTGCTAAACCGCTTTCACCAGAAGTTGTCCGTGAAGTCGTCTTGAAGCAGCTATCGGGTAAATTTGAAGAAGAAGCGTATCCCATTACGATGCAAGATGTCGAAAAAAGGCACATTGCCTATGTCTTACGGCTGTTTCGGGGTAATCGACGTAAGACAGCCGAGGCGCTTGGCATTAGTTTACGAACACTGTATTACAAAATTAAACAGTTTGATTTACGTGACGTTCGATAAATGCATCTTAAAACCAACAGTCAAAAGACCTGCGTTTCATTCACCTTGATGATCTAAGATCCAAAGCCATCGATCCTTCGATGGCTTTTTCAAACGTACGCCATCGATCGGCCATGATCTTTTATGGTAATTTTTTATGATGCGTGGTACATTGATAGGAGGGCAGGTTGAAGTATAAGGAGGATTATCGTTGTCCGATATTGAACTGATTACTTTAGATGTGGATGGGACATTGATCGACGATACGTTTCGCATTCAGCCGAAAACGAAGGCGATCATTCAACGGGCGGTGCGCGACGGCATCATCGTGGCTTTAGCGACTGGCCGTAATCCAAGTGGGACATTACCGCTCATGAAAGAACTGGGGATCAATGGACCGGTGATCGTTCATAATGGCGCCTTTGCTTTTGACACGGCCTCCGGGAAAACGTTCGCACTCGAGGCTTTTGAACATCATGATTTTTTGCGTCTTGTTACATTCGCCCGGTCCAGCGGCGTGCATTATGATGTGAATACGACGTTTCATCTGTATGTCGATCGACTCGATACAAAACTAGAAAAAATATACCATAGCTTCTATGCAAAACCTATTCTCGTTCGAGACTGGCAGGAGCTGACCGAGCCCGTTGTGAAACTGTCGTTTTTAGGTGAGCCGCCTGACGTAGAACGCGTTTTACCAGAGCTGGAAGAGATGTTTCATCATCTGCGGATTTTAAGGAGCGGTGAAGAATACGTCGATATCATTCATCCCCATGCAAGCAAAGGGCATGGGCTTAAACAAGTGGCCGATGCCTTGGGCATTCCACTTCGAAAAGTGATGGCCATCGGCAATTATTACAACGACATTGATATGCTGGAAGTGGCCGGTTTGTCTGTGGCGATGGCCAACAGTCCATACGACGTTCAAAAAGTAGCGGACGTAGTGACGCATTCGAATAACGATGAAGGTATTTATTATGCTATTCAGGCTTACATCTATGGCGATCAAGCCCTTCAAGAACACCTATCCAATCAAAAGCAAGAGCGTTTGAAAAAACAAAGATAAAAATCATTGCGCCTAGATCAACATACTATTGCATAGGGAAGGAAGAGACGGGTATGACCTTTGTGCTTGACCGCTCAGCCATTTTAAATCATCCGCGTCTTCTTTTTTTAAACGATATTTTGCCCATCGAAACATATTTAACGGCTCTCGAACAGGCTATTAATGATATTTTTGTGCGGCGGGGCGATCGTGTCGTGCAACACGGAAGGGTCATCGTCTTGCGCGCTACCGATCATGATCGGCTTGTCTCTGCTTTTAAGTCAGCGATTTACTTGGGTAATTACCATGATTTGCAAAACCGTACGCGTTTTTTAAAGCGTATGGTGAAGTTGGAACACAGTTATGAACCGATTCGTGGGGAATCACTGCTTTTTTTGTTTATCGGGGTAGGTAAGCCGGTCTATGATCATCTGATCACGTATTCCGTCGGACGGACGACGCGTATTGCGGCTGGACAGCGGGCCAACTTGCCTTGGGGTTACGAGATTCCGGTCGAAGCGCGTGATCTTTCGTTGTATCGGGAAGAGCCGCTAGCACGCATTCGAGAGGTGGTATATAGGGTACAAAAATTGCGTGATGCACACGATGGTGACGGCCAAGAGGAAAGACCAGAGCAGATTCAAGCGCTTCGTTCGACGTTGCC
>JAVERJ010000253.1:0-3342 GCA_034007185.1 Candidatus Carbonibacillus sp.
CGGTTATATCATGCCGCCGTTTTTATTAGAGTTTAGCGAGGAAGCACTGATCAAACATGTCTTTCGCCAGCGCCTTTTTGAAAAAGGTGCACAAGGTGCGACGGTTGAGGTGGTCGCCGATATGTGGGAAGCGACACGGCAGATTGATCCGGAAAAATGGGAGACGCTCTTAGATTATCATGGCCCCCATCTCGCTCATTGGCGCAGAGCCATGCGGACATTGCGCGATCAAAAAATAACCTTGAAGACGCTGCTTCATGATGCAGGAGTCGCATTTACAGAGACGTCAACGGGGGAACTTGTTGTCAAGGATCTTCTTTTGTACGATCTCTTAATGGAAACGGTGGGCAAATTGCCACCCTCCATGTGGGAAAAAGAACAGGAGCAAAAAGGAGCGCGACGTTAAACGTGCGTATTTTTATTTCTCTCAGTTGGTTTTTTAAGCGAGAAAAGAAAAGTTATATCATCGGCGTTTTAGCTCTTATGATCATCGCTTTCATCAATCTTCTCCCACCCTACCTCGTGGGACAGACTGTCGATGCGATTCGAACGCAAACGCTTTCGCCAGGGCGCTTGGCGGAAACTGCGCTTCTTATCATGGCGGTTGCTGTTTTAAGTTATGTGCTTCGTTATATATGGCGTCTTTATATATTCGGTTCCGCTTATAAACTCGGTATGATTTTAAGGAATCGTCTTTTTCATCATCTCGCGCGTCTGACCCCAGAGTTTTATGAACGCCATGCGACCGGTGAGCTTATGGCACATGCAACCAATGATGTACAGGCGGTAGAATCGGCTGCGGGGGAAGGTGTCATGACCTTGGTCGATACGCTTTCCATGGGGGGGATGGTGATCATCACCATGCTCCTTTTGGATTGGAAGCTCACTCTTATGGCTTTGATGCCTATGCCAGCGATTGCTTGGGCGACGATGAAATTAGGCGATGCCATTCATGAGCGCTTCGAAGCATCTCAAGGCGCCTTCAGTAGGCTCACTGCGCTCGTGCAAGAAAATATGATGGGGATTCGCACGCTTCGTGCTTTTGGGCAGGAGGCGGAAGAGATACGACGTTTTGCTGAAGAAACAGAATACGTAGCTCATAAAAACATAGCCGTCGCCCGCATCGAGGCTTTGTTCGCTCCGGTCATCACTTTTTTCGTCGGGCTTTCATATATGCTCACGGTTGGTTTTGGTGCGTTGTTTATTGCGAGGGGGACGATGACGATCGGGACGCTTACGTCGTTTCTCATGTATCTCGGGCACCTCGTCTGGCCCATGTTAGCGTTTGGTTTTTTGTTTAACATTATGGAACGCGGTCGAGCATCGTATGATCGCATCATGCGTTTGCTTGAGGAAACGCCCAAAGTGGTGGAAAAAGAAGGCGCCTATCACCATGTTCCACATGGAGGCATCGTATTTCACATTGCGTCATTTGCCTACCCCGGTGCGCACAAAGCAGCGCTTCGAGATATCGATATCACCGTCGAACCGGGTGCGACGCTGGGTGTTGTCGGTAAGACAGGAAGCGGTAAATCGACCCTCATGCGCTTATTGATTCGTGAATTCGATCTTCCAGACGGGTCTTGGATCAAGATCGGCGGCATTCCAATCGATGCGCTCACCCTCGATGCCCTCCGCCAGACGGTTGCGACCGTACCGCAAGATCATACGATGTTTTCGGCGACGATAGCGGAAAATATAGCTTTTGCAAAACCCGATGCGACGCGAGAAGAGATTGAAGAAGCAGCGCGGCGGGCTAGAATTCATGAAGACATCATGCGACTTCCAAATGGGTACGACACGCTGGTCGGAGAACGCGGGGTGACGTTATCAGGGGGACAGCGCCAGAGAATTGCTATTGCCCGAGCCATTTTACTCGATCCACCGATCCTCGTTTTGGACGATGCTTTATCGGCTGTTGATGGAAAAACTGAAGCGGCCATTATTGACCAATTAAAAACGCTTCGTCAAGGAAAAACGACGATCATTAAAGCGCATCGTCTGAGCGCCGTGCAGCATGCTGAAGAGATCATCGTTTTGGAAGATGGGCGCATCCGCGAACGTGGAACGCATGCGTCTCTCATGGCTGAAGGTGGATGGTATGCTCAAATGGTTCGTATTCAACAACTGAGTGATATGGTGGAAGGTTTAACGTCGTAAGGTAGCCAATAAAACACAGGCTGTTGTGTGTGGTTCGTTGTTGTGTGCGGTTCAGTTTTGTTTGTGAGGAAGGAATGAAGCTGTTTGACGGAAGATGTTTTATATGAGCGCGGTCTGAATCAAAAGCGTGCGAAGCATTTGAAGGTATTTCCTCGCCTTTTACGTTATGCCTTGCCCCATTGGCGGCTTTTTTTGCTGGGCCTTTTGTTTTTGGGGATTGCCACGGCGGCAGATGTGGCTGGTCCGATCGTTTTAAAACGTTTTATCGATCGCTATTTAACGCCCCTTTACTTTCCTTTGCGACCTGTGCTCATTCTGGCTGTGACCTATTTCGTTTTAATCGTTCTTTCCACTGTTTTTCACTACATTCAATTTGTCACGTTAAATCGACTGGCTCAGCGGGCCATTCGAGCCATCCGCATGGATGTCTTTCAAAAGGTGGAACGCATGCCCATGGCATTTTTTGATCGAACTCCGGTCGGTTGGATTGTCTCGCGGATCACCAATGATACGGAAGCGATCCAACAGTTGTATGTCAGTGTGTTGTCGACATATGTTCAACATACGGTTTTTCTTGTCTTGATTTACGGGGCGATGTTTACCATCGATGTTCGGATGGCACTGATCATGCTTGCTCTTCTTCCGATCATTGTGGCACTGATGGTTACGTATCGAAAAGTGAGTACGCCGGTTGTTCGTCGGACGCGCGAGAAGCTTTCTGAGATCAACACGATGTTATCCGAGACTTTGTCAGGGATGCGGACCGTGCAAGCGTTTCGTCAAGAACAACGTCTCATGCGTCGTTTTTCGAACTTAACGGAAGGATATTATCGTTCGTTTTTAAGTCAGATCCGCGTCAATGGCCTTTTGGTTCGACCGTTTGTGGATCTTTTGTATCTCGTTTCTATCATTGCAGTGCTGACAGTTTTTGGTTGGCGGTCGATGGTGGGATGGGTAGAAATCGGGACGCTGGTAGCTTTTTTGAGCTATATTGATCGAATGTTTGAGCCGGTGAATGAAATGATGTTCGCCCTCACTTTTTTCCAACAAGCGCATATTGCCGGCGAGCGCGTCTTTACGTTGATGGATGAGGGGCGGACGGAACTTAAGATGGGCGTCAATGATTCGCCTCAGACGTCGTCCCGCACGTCAATTCAGGTACAGGAAAAAACGGTAGAAGCG
>JAVERJ010000130.1:0-5992 GCA_034007185.1 Candidatus Carbonibacillus sp.
CGAACTCAAAGCGCTTGCAGGTGAGCGTGAAATCGATGAGGCACTGCACATGTCGCTCTCCAAGGAGCCTTCCGTTTTGTCGTATGTTCGAAAAGGAAATACGCTTCAGGTGATCGTCGCTTCGGCTGAAGAGACGCTGATGCCGCTTCTGGAAAGCGTTCAACCGGTGGCGGGTATCGGTTGGGTGCGCATCAAGGAGCCCAACCTGGAGTCGGTGTTTTTAAAACTTACCGGCCGTTCGCTCAGAGATACTTGAGAATAGACACCCATGCCGCACGGCGGCACCAGCAGAAGAATGAAATGCCGCAACAAACGTTACCGTAAAGGAGTGAGCGATCCCGTGTTTCGCATCAGCTGGATGATCAGCTGGAATGCACTTCGTTTAATTTGGCGCGATCCTCGATCTCTGATACTCCTCCTACTCATGCCGACGATCCTTACGTTTATTTTAGGGATATCCTTAAAAGGTGTGATGGACGGTGAGAAAAGACCTCCGTTTGACGCCTGGCTCATCGAGATGAACGCAGGGGAAAGCGGCTTAAATGAGCAAATCGGGCAGGGACAGACACCAGCCAGTCCTTCTGAAGCAGGATCCGTTCTTTTGGCTTATCCGCTTGTGGAAGAGGCGCTCATGCGCGTGCCGAAAGATACGGGAATGAATCTCGTTCCCGGTAAGTCGCTCAGTGAAGTCGAGACGTGGATCAAGAAAGGCCAGAGCGGGGTCGCGGTGACGGTGGCGAACGCGTCCCTTCATCTTACGTCATCGGGGAGTGAGGCGCCGGTTTTAATCGGGTTATGGGTAAACCCCGATGAGGCACTCGTGTCGCTTACTGCTGAACTTGTTTTACGCCGTGTGACAGGCATGTTGAACCGTTCCCTGCATCAGCTGCCGGACGTGTCGACATCTGAGGTCATCTTTGAACCTTCCGGGGTGCGATCGGTTGGGGCGATGAGCTACTATGCGGCGGCCATGGGTGTGATGTTTATGGTCTTTACGGCCATGACGCGTGCCAGAGCAGTCGCGCTAGAAAGAAAGACGGCCCTTTATACGCGGCTTATGGCCGCTCCGCTTCGCCCTTTGAGCGTGGGGATGGGGTATATTGGCGCAGGTATGCTCGTCATGTGGGTGCAGTGGCTCCTTCTCATGGTTTTTTCTGCTGTTATGTTTCAGGTGGACTGGGTGAACGCACCCTGGATTGCCCTCATCGCACTTGTTTACAGCCTTGCCTGGTCGGGGATAGCGCTTGCACTTGCGACCTGGACCGGGGAGGAACGCGTCCTAGACTTAGGCGGTGTTCTTCTCTCGCTTCTTCTCGCCGCGTTTTCGGGGAGTATGTACCCGCTGTATTTATTCCCGGATACCCTTTTGACCTTAGCCAAGTTAACTCCGAACTACTGGGCACTAAAAAGTATGCTGGATATACTGAGTGGGATCGAACCGAGGGATACGTTTGGTGCGCTTGGGGTGCTCTTTTTTATCGGACTCATCGGTATGGTGTTAGGATGGATGCGTCTGGGGGTGAGGGGATGAACGTCCGCGCATGGATGATGAGGCGCATCGCTATGATGAAAAAAAATCCGCAGGAAATCGTTCTGTTTTTTCTCATCCCACTTACTTTTTCCTATGTTTTTAGCGTGATGGCGACTCGAACAGATGTTGCTGGCGATGCACGCAACATCTCTTCTCGCTTAACCGTACGGGTTGCGCTTCTGGATACGCAAGGCCATCCGGTGACGGGGGCGTTGCGTGATGCTTTTTCTCATTCACCCGCATTTTCAGTCGACACGAAAGCATATGAAGCGGATCTTACGCACTTATTTTCCGATCGTAAGCTGGATGCCGCGATCATCTTTCCGATGGAGACGCTCGTTTTATTGAAAGAAGGGAGAAATATTCCGGTAGAAGTGCGTCTTTCTCCTACGAGCGGCGACAAAGAAGGATTGCTCCGCGCTGGCATAGACGATGCACTGCTTACTGCCGCGTCCAACGTACAAGAAGAAGCGGACAAGATGACACCATTCTTTACGCTTGATGTCTATCCTATTCGTGATTTGGTTCGACAAGCATCTGTCGTGCATGCCCTGCAAACGACAATGCAAATGCATGATCGTCCGGGAGAAGGGGGAGATAAGACGTCTTCCTCCCCTGCCTCAGACCGATCCAGTGTTCCCCGAGTTGCCTTAGGCATGATCGTTATGTTTGTCATGCTCTCCCTTTTTTCCGAAGCAGCTTTTGTGCTCGATGAAAAAACGTGGGGCACGTGGGGACGGCTTCGGACGCTCCCGCTATCGACGGGTAGGCTGATAGCCTCTAATATATGGGTAGCCTTTATCTTTGGTGTTTTACAAGCCGTTTTGCTCTTCGTCCTGGTGACACTTTTTATAGCGGCCCGTCCGGATCCGTGGGGTGTTCTATGGGTAAGCCTATCCCTCGTTGTTGCTTCACTCGGGCTCGGGTTTTTTTTATCGCTTTTTGTAAAGTCGCGTACGGCGATGATGGTTCTCTCCTCGCTTTTTGTCGTCGGGACGTCGATGTTGGCTGGCGCTTTCTGGTCCCTCGATCTCGTCTCACCGACGATGCAAATGGTGGCAACTTGGATGCCGCAAGGGTGGGCGCTCGATGCACTGGGGCTTGCGTTTAATGGAGAAAGTGGCGCCGGTGTCTATGTGGCGGGCGGGAAGCTTTTTTTGACCGGGGTAATTGCTTTTTCATTATCGCTCCTTTGGTCAAAACGCGCCTTGGCATAAGGCGCGATTGTAAGTGTAAGGCGCGACACTGTGATCATAACACGCAGGGCTCGCAGCTATGAAGCGGCTTTGGAACGATCGGTGTATCGAAAGTAAAACGTGCCGATGTCGAACCGGGGGGTGAAACGTTATGAATGTGTGATAAAGAAAGTCATAAATGATGCAAAAAAAGTATTGCCGCGTCAGACGATTTGTGGTATGATAAAGCCAAGAAGGATCCTGATGTGTGCGTGTGACCAAAGCGTTTTGTAACCTAACACCTATTAAAAGGGAGCCTTATATTGCTAAGCAGGATTTCGGTGCTGCGTATCCGTTTCCTCCTTAGTTGCGGGCACCCACCTGCCAGAGCGCAGGTTCAAAACCGAGGTTCACGGCATGTTGGGACCTTTGCCTCATATGGACGGCGTTAGGCAGCCTACTTGGCTGCTTTCTTTATTGTTTTTTATCATTTAAAAAAGTTTGAAGGTAATGGTCGATAGGGATGGGCTATGTCGGAGGGTGAGGGAAAAAATGTGGCGAACTGGATGAATGCCCATTTAGGAGAACTTTTTTTAGGGGTTATGGGTGCCAGTTTGTTTGTGGTGATTGGACAAATTGTTTTGTATCGAACACTTTTAAAACGTCTTGAGCAATTCGAAGAAGATACATTGAAGTATTTAAGTGTGTTACATCAACGTTTGGAACGTTTGGTCGATCGAGAGAGCTTAGAGCACGCGCTCTCGACGCGCGAAGAAGCTTCGGTGCGAAGGCATCATTATATTAAGCAAGGTTACAATGATCTCTTGGATCGGTTGGATCAATTGGAAGCGTGGTTGAAGCGGCGATAATGTTTTTCTACCGTAAAAATTTGTTGTTTACATTTTAGGCATATCCGGTTATAGTGAGAGTAGGGATTGTTCGTGTGGGATGGACGCTTTTATTTTGATCATGCAGCGACAACGCCCCTTCATCCACGGGCTAGGGAAGCGATGCGCGAGGTGCTGGATATCCCGCTCGCCAATCCTGCCAGCACCCATACACCCGGTCGCGCTGCGCGTGCGCTTTTAGAACGTGCACGAAATGCTTTAGCTGAACGTTTGGCAGTGGACCCCAAAACGCTTATGTTTACCAGCGGTGCAACAGAAGCGAATGTTACTGCTCTCTACGGTGCACTTCGTGCTCAAGGAAAGCGCAGGCGCCGCGTGATCAGTACGCCGATTGAACACGCTTCGTTAAAGGAGCATCTTCACGGCTTGAGCACGCTTGGTTATGATGTCGCCTATGTTGAGGTCGATGAAAAAGGCCTTGTCGATCTGGCGTCTTTAGACGCGCTTCTATCCGATGATACAGCGTTGGTGATCGTGATCGGTGGACATAATGAGCTTGGGACGATCCAACCCCTTCAGGCCATCGCCGAACGCACCCGACGCGCGGGCGCGTATCTTCACGTCGATGCTGTGCAGATGCCTGCTTCCCGACGTTTTACCATACCGGAGTTACGGGCGGATTATTTGACGTTATCGGCGCATAAAGTCGGTGGTCCGGTCGGCACGGGTCTTTTGTACGTTGCTTCTAATGCACCGTTTGAGCCTTTGTTTAAAGGCGGTGAGCAGGAAGGCGGTCGACGCAGTGGAACGCAAGATGTTATAGGGGCGGTTGGTTTTGCAGCCGCGCTTGAGGCATTGTGGGACGAGCTTGACGTCCATGTCAGTCGGTACCATACCTATGCGGATATTTTTATGGAAACGTTTCGTGCGGAAGGACTTAATGTCGTAAAAAATGGTGCAGATGATGGCCTGGCTCATATTTTAAACGTGTCACTCATGGGTGTGCCGGCGGATCTTTTGTTGGTCCAACTCGATCTTAAAGGTGTGTATCTTTCGCGTGGAAGTGCATGTCGTGCCGGTATAGAAAAACCATCCGAGATTTTAAAGCGCATCGGACTACCCGAGGCGCGGGTAAAAAGTGCGGTGAGGATCAGCTTTGGTCCGACCAATGACGTCGCGGCTGTTGAGCAAGCAGCCCAAATCATGTCGCAAGTGGCAAGGGCATTCAAATATGTTTAATTGCACCTAAGGCACGTGGGGTACGGGATGCCATGGAAAAATGCGCGTCAATTCAATCAGGGATGAAAGCCAGCCCTTGGGTTCATACTAAGACGCAGGAAGGAGGGATCCTTCTGCGCAAAGCTCAAGAGTTGTTAGCCACTCCGATCTATACGCTTTCCGATGGCCGCGAAATAGGCAAAGTACACGATCTATTGTTTAACACATCGGGGCATGGTTCCCCTGTGTTGATAGGGGTCCTATTGGAACCCAAAACGCTGTTTCATGAAGGTCGTTATCTTCCCTGGTCTTCGGTGATAAAGATCGGCGAAGATGCTTTGTTTATTGCGGATCCCTTGCAGATTAAAGACGCGCTTTTCCCTGAGCCTCCACGCTTTTTAAAAGGCGAGCCATCTGTGCTTAAAAAAACGGTTCTCACGACCCATGGGAACCATCTTGGTGAAGTGGAAGATGTTTATATTGATTTGGGAACGGGAAAACTGGTAGGGTACGAAATTGGTGCCGGTGTTGTCAGGGATATGATGGAAGGGCGTTTGTTTATCGATGCTCAGTCTCAGCACGTTTTGAATGATGAAACACTGATTGTAGCACTGGCCCAAGAACCTTAATGCATAAAGGGTGTTTGTGTTCAAGTGTTTGGTTGGCGTATGACGGTTTAGTAAATTGGAGGTAAGGAAGGGAAGCGCGATGCATTTTGTCTGTCCGAACTGCAAAGGGAAAAACATCGGAAAGATCGGAACCAACCAGTATTACTGTTGGGATTGTTTTATTGAGCTGAGCGTCAAAGGTGACCATCTTTCCGTCTATGAGGTCGAAGAAGATGGCAGCTTAAGCTCACTCGATGACTTATTTACAGAAGAGGAAATGCGCATTGAACCAGCGACCGAGAGTTCTTCTGCTTGAACCCCGCTTGAAAATTTGTGGCGATGATGAGAGGGGATAGCCTATGAGACAGACGGTTGGACTTGTGCTTATCGGCAGTATCATGGCCATCGTTGGGGCGATGTTTGCGCAATCGAACCCACGTGAGACGCGGCGGTTTTTAGCGCCAATCAATGGTTGGTTCCGTCGCATGCGTATCGAACGTTGGATGAATCAAGGTCGACAGTTGCTGAGCCGCTGGACGTAAATGTTACACGGTTATCATAAAATTTTTTAAAACGCCTGGCCTTTCACGGGTCAGGCGTTTTAAGTATGGA
>JAVERJ010000131.1:0-5964 GCA_034007185.1 Candidatus Carbonibacillus sp.
GCCCACCCTGTCCACACGTTCGGAAGCTGTCTTAGAAGAAGGTATGGTCGTTACCGTGGAGCCCGGGATTTACGTTCCTCAGCTCGGCGGTGTCCGTATCGAAGATGATGTTCTCGTCACTAAAGATGGTTATGAAGTGCTCACCCATGCGCCTAAAACCTTGCTTGTCGTTGGGTGAATAAGGTATGATGAGAACGTATGCAGAGAAGGATGCTCTCATGTGCATAGGTTAGACATTCGTTAAGGGAATTTGTAGGGAAGGATGATAGGTATGATTTCGACGAACGATCTTCGTAATGGTATCACACTTGAGCTTGACGGTGATCCATGGCAAGTGATTGAATTTCAACATGTGAAACCGGGGAAAGGTTCGGCGTTTGTACGCGTAAAGCTTAAAAATTTACGTAATGGGAATGTCCGTGATGATACGTTTCGTGCCGGAGAAAAAGTGAATCGCGCACATGTCGAGACCAAAGAAATGCAGTATTTATACGCGAGTGGCGATGATTATACATTTATGGACATGAACACCTTTGAACAAATTACGATTCCGCGCAGCCGACTCGAATATGAACTCAACTTTTTGTTAGAGAATATGATCGTTCACATTGTCGAGTTTCAAGGGGAGATTATTGGTATTCAACTGCCCAATACGGTGACCTTGGAAGTCGTAGAGACAGAACCAGGTATACGCGGTGATACACAATCCGGTGGTTCTAAAACAGCAAAATTAGAGACAGGTTATGTCGTGCAAGTACCGCTTTTTATCAATACTGGAGACAAACTGATTATCGATACGCGTTCAGGTGAGTATGTCTCACGCGCTTAGCAATAAAGGTCTAACATATGTTAGACCTTTATTGCTAATGGTTCATCGTTCACCGCTCACATTCAAAAGAGGCAGATCATCAGGGAGGGCGTATGTGCATGTATCATAAAACAGATGATTTTTTAACGTTAGAGCATCAATATGGGGCAAGAAATTATGCGCCGCTTGGTGTTGTTTTAACGCGTGGGGAAGGGGTCTGGGTTGAAGATGTAGAAGGCCGTCGCTATCTTGATTTTTTAAGCGCTTACTCTGCTTTAAATCAAGGGCACCGGCACCCAAAGATTATCGCTGCCTTAAAAGAACAGGCCGATCGCTTGACACTCACATCACGTGCTTTTTACTCCGATCAGCTTGCCCTTCTTTATGAAAAACTTCATGCCTTTACAGGACAAGAACGTTTTTTATTGATGAACACTGGAGCAGAAGCAGTAGAGACAGCCATTAAATTGGCGCGCCGCTATGGATATGAAAAGCGCGGTGTGCCTGAGGGACATGCGGAAATCATTGTTGCCGAACATAACTTTCATGGTCGAACTACGACGATTACATCTTTTTCCACGGAACCTTCCTATAGAAAGGGTTTTGGGCCGTTTACACCTGGTTTTAAAGTGATTCCTTATGGCGATGTAAAAGCTTTAGAAGCTGCGCTTACCCCTTATACGGTGGCCTTTCTCGTAGAACCGATGCAAGGCGAAGCAGGTGTTCGCATACCACCTGTAGGGTATCTTCGCGCTGTCCATGATCTTCTTAAGCAAAAAGGCGTCTTATTGATGCTTGATGAAATACAAACTGGCTTTGGACGGACAGGTAAACGTTTTGCTGCAGATTGGGAAAATGTTTTTCCAGACGTCTTGATCATGGGTAAAGCGCTGGGCGGTGGCGTATTCCCGGTATCCGCCGTGGCGACATCGGCTGAAGTCATGGATGTATTCACCCCCGGTTCTCATGGTTCGACCTTTGGCGGTAATCCCTTAGGGGCTGCAGTGGCCCGCGCTTCCATCGAGGTGATCGAAGAAGAAGAGTTGCCAAAGCGCTCCTTAGAACTCGGAGAGCGAGCGCTTCATAGGCTCCAAACAGCGCTTGCAGGCCATCCGCGGGTCAAAGAGATCCGTGGGCGTGGACTTTTTATAGGCATCGAACTTCATGAAGCGGCCCGACCGTACGCCGAACAGTTGATGCGCGAAGGGGTGCTCGTCAAAGAAACACATGAGACCGTGATTCGGATTGCGCCACCTTTGGTCATATCCGAAGAGGATTTGCTGGCGGGATTAGACAAAATTGTGAAGGTCATACTTTCTTAGCGCATTTAAAAGCGATGCCAGATCCAAGGCGATCGATCATGATACAATGTATTTTTCCTTCAACGATGGATGCACATGCTATAGGCAGCCGACTTTGCGGCTGCTTTTTATTGATGCAAAAAGGTTTGCTTTTACATAAGAAAAAATGTAATATATACATACATGAACGTGCAAATATCCTTTTCTGAAGATATATAAAGAAAATGAATGATATGCATGCAACCGAATGGCGTGTTGTCTCGTATGTATAAGTAACGGTGAAAGGGGACACCGGTATGGAGTCACTTGTGCGTTCGGCACAGGACGGCGATGAAGCTGCGCTTTACACACTTTTAAAGCGTATAGAAAAAAAACTATACACCAAAGCGTTTTATATGCTCGGCAATGCCGAAGATGCATTTGATATCACGCAAGAAGCGCTCTTGAAGATCGTACGTCATCTTTCTTTGTATCGTCATGAATCTTCTTTTGAACATTGGGCATACCGTATCTTAATCAACACAGCCATTGATCACCTCCGCCAAAAACGAACGGATGTGGAACTTTCGACCGTCGAGCATCGTCTTACGAGCGCCCATGATTCGGTAGAATCCCAAGTCCTTTTTCGTGAAACGGTTCAGGAACTTGTAGAAGCTATCAGCGCCTTACCGGATCTGTATCGAATACCCCTTCTATTACGTTATCAAGAAGCGCTCAGTTATGAGGAGATCGCTGCCACCCTTGATCTTCCTATGAATACAGTTAAATCCCATGTATTCCGCGCGCGTACGATGTTAAAAAAAATGCTTGGACGTCAAGACGAAAGGGGGGACGGAGGTGAAATGTTCTGACATGCAACTGCTGATTCAAAAAAAACTTGACGGTACGATCGATGCCCTTGAACAAACCATCCTCGAGGCACATCTTCTGACATGTGAACAGTGCCGTCTCGATGATAGAGAGTATGAAAAGCTTCATAGCATGCTCAAAAACTTACCGGAGCCGCAACTTGATAAGACGCCCCTTGATGCCTTATGGCCGGAAATCCAAATAATTTATCGAAAGCAGATGAATCGTGCTCGTAAAGTAGCCAAGCGGCGCATGTGGTTGCGTCGCGGTGTGCTTGCAGCGCTTTCAGCCGTTGCCATCGTATCGCTCGTTTTTGGTGGAGAGCGGTGGTTGGCATTTTTTCACGCGCCCCCATCGGTTCCGCCAGAAGTTTCTTTGCAGGATACCGATGAAAACGCATCTCATTCAAAGGTTACGGCATCTGGGGAGACGGCCTACAGCACGTTCGCTCAGGAAGATCTTCGACAACATTCGCCAACATCTGATTCTGATACACTTAAGCATTCTGCGCCTTTAGACTCGGTGGAAAACAAGCGTGCATCTGATTTGTCCGCCTCGGTCAGTATACATTCGGATGCGTCAACAGTTCCATCGAATACGAAGGGCACATCGTTATTTCAAACGGATGGACCATATACATTGGCTTTAAATAAAGACAGTGTCCAACTTTTTCTAATGACTGACGAACCATCGTCTGTTGCTGACACATCAACCCCTGCGAAGGACGATCGAGGTTTTTCTATTACTTCCCATGATGCTGATCCGGCCACTAGCACATCGATGTCGTCGTTCAACGTATTATCCGTTAACGAGCCGTCTGCGAACGATCCCTCCATACCACCACAACAAGATACGGCGCCGCGTTCTCCGGCATACGTGGGTCCAACGTTGTTGTGGGAAGAACGTTTTCCAGAAACGTCTACAGATCACCAGTTGACGTGGTTAGATGATCAAACGTTTCAAGTGAGCTATCGTCTGGATGGTTCGACCTGGATACAGATTTTTACCATCGACCCAGTGCAACATAAGGTACAAAAAAAGGTTGAAAAAAGGCAATAACTCCCCTGCATGATGCATGCACAAAAACTTGATGATTGTATATGCTAACGTTAGAACAACGCTTCCCGTCAGAAGGCACGTCACCCGGGAACGATGTCTTTTGGCGTTTCATATAGATGGTTGAAGCGTTGCGGCAGGCCGTATGTGGCCTGCCTTTTATGTTGTTGCAATTTTACAGTACGAACGGTACGATATACAGGAGGGATATTGTTGAATGTTTAGGCTCAATGTTGTCAGGGCGGTCGATACACTGATCACGTTTAAGATATGTCAGTGAGGGAGATCAAGAAGCTCGATGAAACGTGTGCAGGATGTCTTTCATGATGATAAGATTCTTGTCGTCTTTGGTGAAGAAACGTATCTACGCGAACAATGGATTCACGATGCTGTTGAAGCGTGGCGCACACAATGGACGAACATGGGGTATACGGTGTCTGTGGAACGCTATGATTTAAGTGTGAGCGACTTTACTGCTGTCACCGAGCACATACGTTCTTTCAACTTGTTCAGTTCGCATATGATCGTGATTGCAGATGAAGCTTTATTTTTAACATCACAGATGAAAGGCGCAGATAA
This sequence comes from Candidatus Carbonibacillus sp., assembly GCA_034007185.1. Lineage (GTDB taxonomy): Bacteria > Bacillota > Bacilli > Thermicanales > DSM-22653 > Carbonibacillus. The sequence continues at coordinate 4,594 of JAVERJ010000131.1, forward strand.
TGCGCGAAGGGCGCTTCAAGAGGTCCTCGAAGGCGGTGTGCTTGATAGTGATACGGTGCGGCTTATTTTACATATTCCAGATGGAAAATTGGATGCGCGCACGACTGTTTATAAGCTTTTACAAAAACATGCGCGCTTATTAGAAGCCAAACCTTTAAAGGGTAAGGAACGTGAGCGATGGATACAAGAGGAACTTGCTGCGCGTCGCATTACGCTTTCCCCTCAAGATATGGAGGCACTTTTGTATCTTTTGCCCACGGATCTTTTGAGCATCTCACACACGTTCGATGTTTTGGCTTTATACGCTGAGCAAAACGGTTATAAAACGCTGAGGCGGGGAGATCTGGAAGCATTGATTCCGCCCACTTTTTCTGCCACAGTTTTTCGACTCATCGATACAGGCCTTGAAGGCAAAGCAGAAGAAACATTTCTTACGCTTCAAGATCTTTTGCGTCAAGGCGAAGAGCCTATCAAGCTTTTATCGATGCTCATGCGGCATCTTCGTCAACTCGCGATGATCATCGCGCTTGCTGAACAAGGAACGGATGCCAAAACAATTGCCCAAACGCTCGGTGTGCATCCTTTTGTTGTTCAAAAAGGTCTTCTGCATCTCGGCAAATGGTCAGTTGAAGCACTCAGAGGACTTTTTAATTTAGCGACCAGTCTTGATGTATCTGTGAAAAGTGGGGAGATAGATAAAGAAAAAGCCTTAGAGTTTTTGCTATTGGCGATGATTCATCGCCATATACCCGTCACTATCTCTATATCAGGTTCTTGATCGCGTTCATAACAAGAAAACGACCTGGACTCAGGTCGTTTTTGTTTAAGCTTGCACTGTTTTTTGTGCTTTTAAAGCATTGATCTTTTTCATGATGCGCGATTTTTTCCGCGCTGCTTTATTGCGGTGAATGGCACCTTTGGTCGCTGCTTTTTCTAAAACTTTTGCGACGTCATTGTAACGGGCCAAGGCGGTATCGATATCTCCTGCAGCAATCGCGCGATCCAAATGTTTAATGGAAAGGCGAATGGCTTTCTTTTGTACCAAATTCCGTTCATGACGTTTTTGATTTGTTTTGATGCGTTTAATAGCAGATTTTATATTGGCCATCGGTTCACCTCCGTTCTGAAGTATGGGATGGAAATCGTACACAACGTCCATGGAGCGATCAATCGAGGATCATAGCATGGCATGATGATGGATGCACGTGATCGACACATTGGCTATTGTAACATGCAAACGGGTGGTTTGGCAAACATTTTTTCTGGGTGCATCTGTATAAATGAAGCATTTTGAGACAAAGTAATGATATCATATGTGTCACTCTCGTGCCAGGAGGAAATGGCTATGACCCAAAACCTCGATCTAAGGGC
>JAVERJ010000132.1:0-5867 GCA_034007185.1 Candidatus Carbonibacillus sp.
CAGCTCGCGCTCCGTCACGCCCGGTTTGATCAGCGATACGATATGCATGAACGCTTCATCGGCCAACTGCGCCGCGCGTTTGATTTTTAGAATCTCCTCCGGTGTTTTATATGGGCGAAGTTTGCGTCCGATGAGATGCGTCGTTCCAACCCACTCGATACCATCATTTTTAGGTAAAGCATCATACATCTCAACCGTAACATGTTCGCGTTCAAAGCCAACACGGCTTAAGCCTAACGCCTTTAAAGTGTGCGCAATCGCCGTCCAAGGTGTCTGCGATGTTTCAACCACTTCAACCTCTGGTGCTTGCTGGGCAGCTTGTTCAATATATCGAAAATCCGTAAATAGATACATCTTCGTCGCAGTAACAAGCACCGTACCACTCGTGCCTGTAAAACCGGTCACATATCGACGATTGACCGGAGAGGTGACCAATAGTGCCTCGATCCCTTCATTTTCTAACATCGTAGGCATATCCGCTTTGTTCATATGTGTCATGAGACCTGCTCCTTAAGACGTATTGGTATCATCTCTTTGGGTATGACGTATTCACGCGCGAATCATTCGCTCGTCATTCATAAGACGTGCGATGGCCAATGATCAATCATACACTATCGCGTCGATGCTTGCAAATGCTCAACGAGCGCGATCAAAGCCAACTCATAACCGAAAGCCCCAAGCCCACTGATCGTCCCCATCACAACAGGTGCGACATAACTGACGTGCCGAAAAGCTTCACGTTTATGTACGTTGGACAGATGAACTTCGATCGTCGGCAAGTCTACAGCAAGAAGTGCATCGCGAATGGCGATGCTTGTATGCGTATACGCCGCAGGATTAATAATGAGACCATCATACCACTGCTTTCCTTCGCCAATCCAACTGACAATGTCGCCTTCACTATTTGATTGCCGTGATTCAACCGTTGCACCGAGCGTTTGTGCACGTCTTTTTAAGCGTTCGTCAATTGCGGATAACGAAAGCTTTCCATACACACTCGGTTCTCTTTGACCCAAAAGATGTAAGTTGGGACCATGAATAACGCCGATACGCATGCCATCCCTCCCGAAACGCGATGTTAACGCACATTTTTTTACCATCGATACGATTATATCACAACTTCAGCCGTACGAAAGAAGATGACATGCTGCAAAGAAACAAATGACATGCTGCGAATAAGAAAAAGGTCTATGAACGTTTTGACACATGAAGTGTATGCGCGATGGAAGACCCTATAAAAAGTGCAGCTAAAAGAAATTCAGATAACGTCGTAAGCCGAGTTAATGTATCTGGATATGTCCAACCGATCACCAGTGCCCAAAGTACAAAACCGACGATCAGGGATGGATATGGTCTTGAAATATGCCCAAGCGTCCAAGCATAACCATACGAAACGACAAAAAAAAGCATAAAAAGGATCAACCAGGAGACCAATGCGCCTTCCCAATGTGTTTGCACACGGATGTGCAACATCGTTGCAAAATCTAAAAATGTTAATCGTGAAAATTTAAACACATGTAACACATAACTCAAACTTGCCCAAAACAAACTTCCTACCAAGGCCAGTTCCAAAGCAAAGGAAAACCGTAAGCGGTAGGATGGTTTGTCTGCACCATACGTTTGCTCAGAAAACAGTCGTTTACGACGTACACGCTGATGGCGCATGCTGAACGATCGACTCCCTTTCACTTGATGGTGCTAGCTTTGAGATGACAGGCATCCGGACAACGGCTTCTTTTTAGAGTATTCCCTCCTTCGTATATCTCAATTCTCGCTCGTATTTCTAGTCCATGCGATACAACAAAAATAACAAAAGAGGTGCCGTAAGGGCACCTCTCATGATGATCGTCGCTAACGATAACAGACAATACCATCAGACATGATGCGATTATTTATGTTCGGCAAGCCAGGCAGCAACTGCTTTTGCCTCGTCTCCTTTGATCAAACCAGCCGGCATGGCCCCACGACCATTTTCAATCACCGATAAGATCTGAGCTTCATCCAACTGTCCACCGATATGTTGCAAATTGGGTCCAACCCCACCGCTTAAATCTTTGGCATGACAACTTGCACAATTCGCTTGAAAGACCTGTTCAGCATTGACTGCTGTCGTTGTCCCCGTATTCGACGTGCCCGAGGTACCCGATGAACCCGCACCTTCGTTTGAAGACGTTCCTCCACCACAGGCTGCAAGCGTTACAACCATCGCTCCCATCATCAACGATAAAACTTTTTTGCGCATCCTCTTACCTCCTTGACAGTTTATACCAGACTTACTTTTTTATTATAGCATGCGCGAAAAAGATCATACACTGTTCATATGTCGTTTTTTTGACATATATGTGTCGATAGAGTGAACAGATGCGTCTATCCGATACAAAACGATCGTGATGTTGCTCTGCTTGACCTTAAGCGACAAATCAACTATCTTTAACATATCTGAACATAAGTGCCGTCTAAACAACGTCTGAACAACAAGGAATGGACAAAGAATGGAGTGTTAAATGCATGTCTCACACCAATAAAAATTTAAAATCATATTCAAAGTATCACTATCCTCTGGCCATCGTGTTCTTATTGTTGAGTGTGCTCCCGCTTCTCAGTGCCTGTGGAAACACATCGAAAGCAGACACACCGTATCCCATCATGGTATCGCTTGCGGTTGATCCAAATCCCGCGCAAACCGGGAAAACCATTTATGTATCGGCCATCTTAAACGAGATTAAAAGTGACACGATGAATCCTGAAAAAAGTTTTCCCATTGAAGATGCACAAAGCGTGACGTTTGTCATCGCGTCTACAGACGATCATCAACCGACTGAGCCACGCACGGTAGAAGCGCAACATACCATTGGAGGCATGTATGTCGCTGAAATTCAGTTGAACACACCGGGAACATATACAATAGAAGCGAAGATCCAAGCACGTGGCGAAACCTTAACGGAAACGACACAATTTACCGTCCAGCCATGAGAGGGTGTATCAAGCACCTTCTTAAACATGTCTGTTTCCGATATACCGCAGTGCATCCAAACCGATCAATCGCTTTGGTGAGGTGCTTTATATTGCGCCAAACTGCTTTTTTTACTCTTCTAGGCTTTATCTTAATCACCTTGATGAGTTGCCAAGCCCATAGTACCTCTCAGACAGCGCAACCTCATGCGCTTCCGACCTGGCGTCCAGAGATCCCACAAGGAGCGCTCACACTCCGCGATCATTCCAAAACCGTGTATCAAGCTTTTCAAAAAGACACCTATACGTTCGACGTGTGGTTCCAAGATCAGGCGGTTGGCGTCATGCTTTGGGATATACGGACGCTTTCAAGCGGTGATATCGCATATTACTTACGGTTTACACCAAGCGACCCTAAACACATGCGATCAATAGACAAAAGCGACCGTTCGTTGACAATCATGCTGCCCATACGCCTAAAAGGGTCGTATGATATGCACTATCTGACCTATGACAATGAACAATCACCATCTTCTGCCGTTTGGGAAAAGACGATTATCTCTACAGATGGCTCTCCCCTCGTCTCTCTCCCCAAAGCTTCGGTCTGGATGACACGCTTGACTCCCCTTGAACATGCATCTGAACAAAGCGCAGCATTTTTAAGTTTGGTCGATGTTTTCCGCCCCCTTGGACGGGATGTTGTTGAAGAAACGTATGATTTAAGCCCTCACCTTGAGCTAACCGCAGAAGGGTTGTCTTTTGATGCCCCGCTCGCCACTGGTTATGACATAGAACAGTGGGGAATCTTAAGCGAGCATACGCTTGTCGATTGGTCGGATCAAACAGCGCTTGATGACTTGCGTATTGCAGACTTAAACCGCATGCGAAAATGGGGCGCCCGTGGACAACGTTACATCACGCCTGAAAGTTATGATCCTTCTAGTCCGCGTGGTTTTTATCTCAATCCTGCTCAACATATTGGCGCTCGCTTTCTCGTCAGTGCAGCAAAAGGAAACTTTTTCTCAGATTTTATAGAACTTGCGCTCATGAATGCCATAGAAACACAAAATAAAGCAGGTTACTGGACGATGACCCAGCGTTCGAACTGGCTTTATAATGATTACGGCATCGATGGTGGCTATTATGATACCCGCTTTAGCACCGATGCTGCAACATTTTTAGCAAACGCTTATGAGCGTTATCCGGATCCAAGCATCATCGATGCCGCTCGTCGTTACCGCGATTTTTTGGTTGATTTTGCCACCCATCATCATCACGAGACGAAAAGCGGCGGGTGGTTCATCTATGATTACATGCATCCCGCGCATCAAGATACACCGACGCATACCTCTTTGAATCATCAATTGAGTGAAGTGAACTTTTTATTGGCGATGGAAAAAATAGAACACGACCCGAATGCGACAAGCCTTATCACCCGAGCGCTTCAAGCCATCCGTGATACAGTTGATCACTGGGAAAAAGATGACCATGATCTCGCCTACGCCTTCTACCCGGACGGGACCTTCGGCGGACAAGACTATCCGCTGCTGACGTTAAAAGATCTCCGCATCACGCATGCATACTTGCAAAATCTTGAGACGTTCAAAGCACCGTCCGCCTTTAAAGACCCCGTATTCCATGATTTATCGTACATCGAACAACTGATTGCCATAAAAACTGCTTATCTCAAATCCAAAAATCTCCCGCTCTATTGACCAAAAAAGCGCTAAGCTTATCTTGATTACCCAGCATTTACTCGATCTTTTGATCTGGTAACGTCGAAACATAGCGGAGTTCATGAACATAACTTGCAATATGCTTCAATGCACGACGCACCATCACAGCGATCGGCACGGCAAAAATCATTCCTAAAATGCCCGCCAATTCTCCGCCGACCATGACGACAAAAATAACCAGAAGTGGATGCATTTCTGTTGATTTTCCGGTGACCAGAGGTGACAACAAATTATTCTCAACAAATTGAGCGATGGCGTTAACAATAAGCGTGCTTATCACCAGTTTCCATGAAATCGTAACCGCCACAATCAAAGCTGGTATCGCTCCTAAAAAGGGACCAATAAAAGGAATCAAATTGGTAAACATAGAGAGTATGGCAAACACCAAAGCATAGGGGAACCCGATGATCATATATCCCAAAAAGGTTAATACGCCCAGTATCAAAGAAATAAGCAGTTGACCACTGACATAGTCGCTAATGTCTTCGTCAATGTCCCGGAACAGATGGATGATACGTTTTTTGTCTTTTTTCGGAAAAAAAGCTGCGAATCCCGTTAAAAAACCGCTACTGTCTTTTAAAAAATAATATACAATAAATGGTGATAAAGACAGCGTCATCAGCCATTCAAAGGCATCATCGGAAAGCGTAAGCATATGCGTCATCGCTTCTGAAACTTTCTTTCCACCTGCTTCCAACGTTTGATGCAAACCGTCACGAAACGCATCCGGCCATCCGTCTAAATGCATCTGCAGCCGATTGATGCCTGCTTCAAGTTCTCGAAAGACTTCGGGCAAGGCATGCTGGAACACTTGAAACTGTGACACAATATACGGTGCACTGTAATAGACCGTTAATGCACCGCCTAAAAGAAAAAGCGTATACACCAAAAAAAGTGCATAAGAACGTTGTAATCCCCACCGTTCTAACCGTTTGATGAGTGGCAAAAGCATATAAGCTACAATCAGCGCAATCCAAAACGGCATCAATAACCGTCCGAAAAACCTAAGTGTCCCGATCACCGGTTCGCTTGCCCAGTGCCAGAGCGCGAGCCAGAGCCATAGAACAGTAAGGATGAGCATGATCTGGCGCAACCGCTCACTCACATGAACCACCTCACCCACTTAGTATGTGAAAAAAATTTGGTTCATACACAAAAAACGTACACCTTAAACCATCG
>JAVERJ010000002.1:0-36393 GCA_034007185.1 Candidatus Carbonibacillus sp.
TTTACAAACAGATAGGCCCGCCTTGAAATACGCTTCATCGGAAGACGGTCAGACGACGCTTGACCAACCCCATCATGAAAAGCAGAGGGAAGATGATGCACTTCTTTCCCGATTTCAGGCCCATCTACTGTATGCGCGTGGTCTTTCTCCGGCAACCGTTCGCGCGTATGTCAGTGATCTTAAACGCATGATGCACTTTGGTCGAGCGATAGGCGCGACTGTTTTAACGCTGACACGTCATGACGCACGTCAGCTGATCGCTCGGCGCATCGAAGAAGGTGCTCATCCACGCTCGGTGGCGCGAATGTTGGCAGCATGGAACACCTTTTACCGTTTTCTGATGTCAGAAGGGCTTCGTTTAGATCATCCTGTCGAAGGGTTGCGTGCTCCCAAACGACCCCAAAAGCTTCCACAGGTTTTGTATGCGGAAGAGCTCCAGATGATGTTAAAAAAAGCTGCAAAGTCGCCAAAGGAAGTCAGAGATTTGGCCATCGTTGAACTTTTGTACGCAACTGGGATGCGCGTAGGAGAACTTACCACGCTAACTGTGGACCGCCTTGATCTTCATGCCGCGACGATTGTTGTCATGGGAAAAGGCAAACGAGAGCGCATTGTCTTTTTTGGTTCCTTTGCCAAAGACATCTTAGAACGATATATGCAAGAGGTCAGACCGTACTTTATGCGAAAAGGCCCGGATCATCCTTATGTCTTTGTCAACATGCGCGGCTCGCCGCTGACAGCGCGGAGTGTACATCGCATTGTTCGAGCGCTTGCGCAAGAGGCAGGCTTATCGCTTCGTACCAGTCCGCACACATTTCGCCACTCGTTTGCCACCCATCTCTTAGATGGAGGAGCAGATATCCGATCTGTGCAGGAATTGTTAGGGCATGTGAATTTATCAACAACCCAAATTTACACACATGTCACAACATCTCGGCTTAAGGAGCAATATCGTGCCTTTCATCCGCGCGCTTGATGTTTTCAAGCGAATGGCATGACACCGTATGAACAAATAATACATTGTTGCGCCAATGGAGCCCTTTGAGATGATCACGACAAAAGGCCGAGGCTGCGACGAATGGGATGAGATGTTCAAGAGAAAGTGAGGCGCTTCTTGCTTGGATAACGCGTTTCATGCTACGACCATTTTTGCTGTTCGTCATAATGGTTCTGCAGCTATGGCTGGAGACGGTCAAGTGACGTTTGGCAATGCCATGATGATGAAACAGACAGCTAAAAAAGTGCGGCGCCTGTATCATGGGCGTATTCTAGCTGGCTTTGCAGGATCGGTTGCCGATGCCTTTACACTTTTTGAAGCATTTGAAAAAAAGTTGGAGACGTATCACGGCAATCTCCCGCGCAGTGCTGTCGAATTGGCCAAGGATTGGCGGACAGACCGCATGTTAAGACGTCTGGAGGCCATGCTCATTGTGATGGATCTTAATCATCTGTTTCTTCTTTCTGGATCGGGTGAAGTGATTGAACCAGATGATGATCTTATGGCCATCGGTTCAGGCGGAGCCTATGCACTTGCCGCAGGACGTGCTCTAAAAACGCACGCTCCCCATCTTTCGGCACGGGAGATGGCAGAAGCAGCGCTTCATATTGCTGCCGACATCTGTGTATATACGAATCACAACCTCGTCATCGAAGAACTTCAGCCGGAAGGAGGCGGCAAGTGATGAAAAAAGCACTGACGCCACGGGAGATCGTCGAAGCATTGGATAAATACGTTGTCGGGCAACATGCAGCCAAACGATCGGTGGCTGTTGCTCTCCGCAATCGTTATCGACGTTCAAAGCTTCCCCCGGAGATGCGGGATGAAGTTTTACCTAAAAATATTCTCATGATTGGACCGACCGGTGTTGGAAAAACAGAGATTGCCAGGCGGATCGCCCGTCTGGTCGATGCACCGTTTGTGAAGGTAGAAGCGACAAAGTTTACCGAAGTTGGTTATGTCGGACGCGATGTGGAATCGATGGTACGCGATCTCGTGGAGACAGCCATTCGCCTTGTCAAACAGGAAAAGATGGAAGCGGTACAAGAACAAGCGGCACGACATGCCGAGGCGCGTCTTCTTGACCTTCTTCTACCAACTCCGAAGGCTGCGAAAACAATGAAAAACCCATTGGAGATGTTCTTCGGTGGTGGCCCTGAGCGCGAAGAAACGACTGTCGAAAAACCTGAAGAAGCAGCGCGGATGGAACGCTCTCGAGAAGTACTAAAAGAAAAGCTCGCACGGGGTGAATTGGAAGACGAGCTCGTTGAAATTGAGGTCGAAGATACCCAACCAGCGATGTTTGAACTTTTTTCCGGTCAAGGCGTGGAACAACTCGGGATCAATATGCAAGAACTTTTCGGCTCGATGCTCCCGCGTCGTACCAAAAAGCGGCGTCTTACGGTGAAAGAAGCACGACTTTATTTAATTCAAGAAGAAGCTCAAAAGCTCATTGACATGGATGAAGTGTATCAGGAGGCCGTTCGTCGGGCAGAAGAAGATGGGATTATATTCATCGACGAAATCGATAAGATCGCTGGTCGCGAAGGTGGGACTGGACCAGACGTCTCCCGTGAAGGGGTGCAACGCGATATTTTACCGATTGTAGAAGGTTCAACGGTGATGACAAAATATGGTCCGGTGAAGACCGACCATATGCTTTTCATCGCTGCCGGTGCCTTTCACATCGCCAAACCCAGCGATCTCATTCCTGAACTACAGGGACGGTTTCCGGTGCGGGTTGAACTCACCTCGCTGACCGAAGAAGATTTTGTGCGCATTTTGACCGAGCCTAAAAATGCCTTGATTAAGCAATACACCGCGTTGATTGAGACGGAAGGCATACGCGTTGAATTTACAAATGAGGCAATTCATGAAATTGCGCGTTTAGCGACGTTCGTGAATGAACATACTGAAAACATCGGCGCGCGCCGCTTGCACACCTTATTAGAAAAGCTTTTAGAATCGCTCTCTTTTGAGGCGCCGGACATTCATTTGGAGAAAGTGGTGATCACGCCGCAGTACGTTCAAACCGAACTTGGATCCATCGTAGAAAATCGCGATCTCAGTCATTACATTTTATAACACACTGTGTGTAAAAGCGTTATATCCAGCGTTATATCCCATCAAACCATAAGGTTATGATATCAAAAGAGGAGGCTACGACTATGGATTTACTGAGCAAAACACGTCAAATCAACCGTCTATTACAAAAATCTGCTGGTCAACATGTGAACTTTACAGAAATGGCTGAGGTTTTACGCGATGCGATTGGTGCCAACGTTTACGTTTTAAGCCGCAAAGGGAAAGTGCTCGGATATGCACTTCATCATGAGATTGACAACGAGCGCATGAAAGAAATGCTTTCCGAACGTCGTTTCCCAGAATGGTATAACAACGAACTGTTAAGAGTGCATGAAACGCTCACCAATATTGACATTGAAAATGATTTAACGGCTTTTCCAGTGGAGATGAAAGACACGTTTCGCGAAGGGCTTACGACCATCGTTCCGATCATCGGGGGCGGGGATCGTTTAGGTACACTCGTATTGGCGCGCCTTCATGAAAGCTTTAATGATTACGACCTCGTTTTGGCGGAATATGGTGCGACGGTTGTCGGCATGGAGATCTTAAGGGAGCGCTCTGAGCTCGTCGAACAGGAAGCGCGCAACAAAGCAGTCGTTCAAATGGCGATCAGCTCTCTTTCTTACAGTGAACTGGAAGCCGTTGAACACATTTTTCAAGAACTTGACGGAAACGAAGGGCTTCTCGTTGCCAGTAAAATCGCTGATCGCGTTGGCATTACCCGTTCGGTAATCGTCAATGCCTTACGCAAATTGGAAAGCGCCGGTGTCATTGAATCGCGTTCGCTTGGCATGAAAGGCACCTACATTAAAATCTTAAACGATAAGCTCATTCCTGAGTTAGAAAAAGTGCGCGCTTAATCATCACGTGTGAATCGTTGAGATGGCCTGCTGAAGACAGCAGGCTTTTTTTTTGTATATTATTTCCACGACCTCTGCAAATCTTCTAGTAAAAATAGGTAGAAAGTCTGATTGTGAACCTATTCGACATTTAGTAGGATGAGTATAAGGAAAAAAGTGCCTAATGACGTCCTTTTATTGGGTTTAAGCAGGAAAAATGACCTAAAGCGTCGAAGTATGTCTGTAAGCATATGGATCAATCATCCTCATCGCTGTTTCATCCAAGACGTGTGTATCAAAAAGGAGGGCGGAATTTGATAAACGTCTTTTATGCTCTACAATTAGCAATGGATGGTGCGTGGATGCAGCAAAAAGCACACGCACAAAATATCGCCAACGTCGATACGCCCGGGTACAAACGATTTCAAGCCGTTCTAAACGATGTCAACAAAGATGTTTTTGTGGGAAACATTTCAGATCCGAGGCACATTCGGATTGGTTCTCAAGGCTCATACGAACCACAATGGCAATTGCAAACAGTGAAAGACACAACAGAGACAGTCAACGGCAACAATGTGGATTTAGAGCAAGAAATGAGTGAACTCGCCGATACGCAGCTTGCCTATCAAGCGTATATCACACTGATGAATCAAACCTTGAACCGTTATCGAACGGTTGTACGGAATGGGAGGTAAGGATGGTGCGCTTTCCAGAGTTATGGGTGCAAGCGTCTGCGCTTAGTCTTAACCGCCTAAAAATGGACGTGATTGCAGAAAATATTGCAAACGCCGATTCGACGCGAGCGCGCTTCGAAAATGGGCAGTGGCAGCCGTATCGTCGGCATATGGTTGTACAACAAGCGGCACCATTATCCTTTAAGGATATGTTGAGCGAGATCAAGGATAAACAAGAAAGGCCTGCTGAACGTTCACGCAACACCATCATCGGTGTTCGTGCCAATGCGATTAAAGAAGATGAAGCCCCCCTTCGTCGTGTCTATGATCCGAGCCATCCGGATGCTGATCAGGATGGCTATGTGCTTTATCCCAACGTTGATCTGCCTCGAGAGATGATTGATTTGTTAAGCGCATCCCGCGCCTATGAAGCGAATGTCACCGTGCTATCGGCGACCAAGGCCATGCTCCAAAAAACATTAGAGATTGGGCGCGGATAAGGTAGCATTCAATGTTTATGATGGGACATAACAACACATGTTTTTAAATATATGGCATAAAAAGCGAGGAATCGATATGTCGGGTTTCAATACGATTGGACACATGGGGGTAGGACTTTCAGCGTTTCATTCGGACAAGCCTTCCCTGAATCATAACGACATGCATGTGACAGCCGGCAGTTTTCAAGAAGCGTTTCAATCTGCCCTTAGGCGGTTAGAAGAAGGAGAGCAAAGCACCAATGCCGCTGTTGTCGCTTTTGCTAGTGGGGCCCCCCTACCGCTACATGAAGTATTGCTGCGTGCAGAAGAAACACAGCTCAATGTGGCTCTTGCTGTAGAAGTAAGAAATAAGGCCGTCGAAGCGTATCAAGAAATTATGCGTATGCCAATATAATTATCGCCGATGAGGTCAGAGTGTCTGACTTTTTAAAATGAGGTGTCAACCGTTGCGGGAGAGGCTGCTTAAGATTTTAGAGAAAACCCAAACGTGGTTTAAAGAACGTTCGATGCGAGATAAAATTGTGATGATGGCAGGTTCTGCACTCACCTTAGCGCTGATCATTGGCATCTTCTTGTATGCGACGCGAACAGACTATGTTCCTGTCTTCTCAGGACTTGATGAGCGAGAGATGGGAGAGATTGCGGCACGTCTGAAAGAACAAGGGATTCCTTACAAAGTTGCAGCTGGTGGTGGTACGCTGTATGTCGATAAACGTCAAGCAGCAGATGTCAAACTGCAGATGGCAGCTGAAGGTATTCCACGAACTGGATCGATTACCTATGATATATTTGCTCAAAACGCCAACATGGGCATGACGGATCGACAGTTTTCTGTTTTGGAGCGCGAAGCCTTACAAAATGAGCTGGCCCATATGATTCAAAACGGCATTCGCGGTGTTCGTAAGGCGCATGTCATGCTAACAATGCCTGAGCCTTCGATCTGGGCACATCAAACCAGTGATGCATCAAGTGCGTCGGTGATCCTTGATCTCGATCCAGGGGTGCGTCTTGATCAGCGGGCTGTGCAAGCACTCTATACATTAATTAGTAAAAGTGTTCCACGTCTTTCACCGGACAATATTGTCATTACGACGCAATACGGGGAATTGTTAGATCCGAAAATTGGAGATGCGCAGTCGTCTGATGATTATATGCGTTTGCAAGAGATTAAGCGATCGATCGAGCGGGACATTGAAGCGAGCATCACCCGTCTGATTCTGACAACGCTTCCGGCCAACATGACCGATCCACCCCGTGTCAGCGTCCAAGCTTTTGCACAAATTGATTTTACAAAGGAATCACGGGTTGAAGAAAATGTCAGACCACCACAGGGCGTTGATCCCAATGATCCTAAAGGGCTTGTCATAAGCATGGAAAAGTTAAGTGAATCTTGGCAAGGAGAAGGCGCACCGCCAGGTGGGAATGCAGGTACGGGTACGACCGATGTTCCGACGTATCAAGGCGGGACACAAAGCCAAGGAACGTATGAACGTACAGAAGATCGCATCAACTATGAATTGGATAAAATTCATAAAACGGTTGATCAAGCCCCTTATGCTTTGCGCGATCTGGCGATAAACGTTGCGGTGACGTTGCCCTATGGAAGCGTAGGGACGCAAACAATCGATACCACAAAATTAACGGATAATATACAAAATGCTGTTCAAAACATCGTTAATTTGGTGATCGAAAATAGCGATGCCGCAGCGCAGAAAAATGCCAAAGATCGTGTACAAGTCTTCTTAAGTGTCGATCATGCTAGCCCACCTCAAACGCCTTCCGAACAAGCGTTGCGTTGGATCCAAGAGAACTGGTTTTATTTAGCCTTGGCTGCTGTTGTTCTTGTCATTCTTATCACCGGACTTATCTTTATAATGCGCAAACGCAGCAAGGGTGAAGAGACGATGGTGTCGGATACCTTGCCGAATTTTCAAGCTTATGTCGGGGAAGGCTCTGAACCACCACCACTCGTCTTAGAAGAAACCGACGAAGGGCGAATGCAAAAACAACTAGAACGATTAGCTCGTGAAAAACCGAAAGATTTTGTGGCTATTTTGCGGACATGGCTCAAAGAAGAGAGCTAAACAGGCGCTGAACGTGATCTAAAAATCAGGTGATGACGATTGCGAACAAGGATGAGAGGAGGGAGCGTATGACACGTGCCACGAAAGAATTAAGCGGCAAACAAAAAGCCGCCATTTTGTTAATTGCTTTGGGACCAGAAACATCTGCACAAATCTTTAAACATTTGCGAGAGGAAGAAATTGAACGTCTGACGTTTGAGATTGCGAGCGTCACAAATGTTGATCCTGAAGAAAAGGCGAATATTTTGAAGGAATTCCAACAACTTGTTTTGGCGCAGCAATATTTGGCGCAAGGCGGTATTCAGTACGCCCGTGAAATTTTGGAAAAAGCGCTTGGTTCACATAAGGCACAAGAAGTCTTAGGACGACTAACGGCAACGTTACAAGTGCGTCCCTTTGACTTTATGAAAAAGGCTGACGCCGTACAAATATTAAACTTTTTACAGAATGAACACCCTCAGACGATCGCACTCGTTTTATCGTATCTCGATCCGAAACAATCCTCACAAATCTTATCTGCCCTTTCTCCAGAAATGCAGGCAGAAGTTGCTGTACGGATCGCTACGATGAGCGGTGCAGCGCCGGAAGTGATTGATGAAATCGAACGCATTTTAGAACAGAAGCTGGCCACCTCTGCTTATTCCGATCTTCGACAAGCAGGTGGCTTAGAAGCTGTAGTCGATATTTTAAATGGTGTGGATCGTTCGACCGAAAGAACCATTCTTGAAGCATTAGAAGAAAGAGATCCAGAGCTTGCGGAAGAGATTAAGAAGCGGATGTTTGTCTTTGAAGACATCGTTCTTCTCGATGACCGCTCAGTGCAACGCGTTATTCGGGAGGTGGCCAACGAAGACTTGCTGCTCGCTTTAAAAGCGGCCAGTGAGGATGTCAAAGCGCTCATCTTTAAAAATGTTTCGACACGTATGGCGGAGACGCTCCGTGAAGAGATGGAATATATGGGGCCAGTTCGGTTAAGGGATGTAGAAGAAGCACAAACGCGCATCGTTGCGGTCATCCGTCGTCTGGAAGAAGCCGGTGAGATTGTCATAAGCCGTGGCGGAGGGGATGAGTTCATTGTCTAGTGTCATCAAGGGTTCGTCTATTGCCTGGGCCACACCTCAGCTTCTTACCGTTGACTTGACGTTACCCGATAGCCTGGATCGTCTTTCAAACCGTTCGATTGATGGATCAGATCACATCCCGGTCAGCGATCATGGCGCTGGCACTGATGATATCCAACAGCAGATGACCCACGAAACTTGGTTAAAGTTGGTTAAAGCGGCAGAAGATGAGGCACAAGTGATCGTAATGAAGGCCCGAAAAGACGCTGAGTTGTACCTTAAAGAAGCGCGTGAGGCGTGGGAAAAGGAAAAAGCGGAAAGAGAAAAAGCGCTTGAAGCATCCATCCAACAAAGGTATGAAGAAGCATGGGAGAAGGGTTACAAGATCGGCTATGATGAAGGTAAAAAAGAAGCCGAAATATATCTCGAAGCACAGTCAGAGAAATTACAGCAAATGTATATCGATCGTTACGAGCAGCTCGAACGAGACTTTGAGCTTGATCTCAAGGACGCTTATACGCAGCTTTTTGCTTTTGCTTTTGAGATTGCCGAAAAGTTAACATTTCAATCGTTGCAAGACGACGAAAGACTGGTGGCCTTTGCTAAAGAAGCCATCCTGCAAGCGCCGTACAGTGAGACCTTAAAAGTGGCTCTGCCTCCAGACGATTATCCAAGGCTCATTCCCTATCGTGCTTCACTTAAAAATCTTCTCCCAGAACATACTCGCCTCATTTTATATCCAAATAAAGACCTATCCCATGGGCTTCTGATTGAAAGTGATTCAGGCATTGTTGATATCGATATGGCGCAACAAATTAAAAGGTTTTTGCGAGATTTGCAAGAGCGTGTAGATGTGACAAATGATCATGGATTGAAAGCATAGATCCAATTCGATTAAGATGCGATGTTCTGTATATCACGATAAGGGAGGGAAGGTCCGTGCTCAAAGCCCCATCCCCGCTCGCTTCTGAAGATTCTCATTCAGAAACCTTGGCTTTGGAAGATCGCTTTTATCAAACATCTTTTGAAGGCGTGACCCATCCGACAAAACGCTATCCTCCTATCGATCCGCCTTTTGAGCGCGGCATGCTTACCCGTGGTCTCTATCAACTGCGTAAAAATCTTCAAAGAATCAAGGCATTTGAATTGATCGGCGAGGTGAAAGAAGTCATCGGACTGACCGTCGCCGCTCGCGGTCCAACGGTTAAAATCGGGGATGTGCTTGTCATTGAACCGCGTGATAGCAAAGATACCGTGCTATGTGAAGCGGTTGGTTTTCGTGATAAGGACGTTCTGTTAATGCCTTTAGGGGAGCTCGGGTCGGTTGGGGTTGGTGCGCGGGTTCGCCCCCTTGGCACACCGCTGTCTGTAACCGTCGGGGAAGCTCTGATCGGCCGTATTTTAGATGGCCTCGGTCGACCCATGGATGGGAAAGGTCCGCTTATAGGAAGCATATCACCGATCGTTCGTCCTGCGCCTTCTCCTTTAAGTCGGCCGCCGATTCACGAAAAGTTATCTGTAGGCGTACGAGCCATTGATGGTTTGCTCACGCTCGGCAAAGGCCAGCGCATTGGTATTTTTGCAGGTAGTGGGGTCGGCAAAAGTACACTTTTAGGGATGATGGCCCGCGGTACACAAGCGGATGTCAATGTCATCGCGCTCATCGGGGAACGGGGTCGAGAAGTTAGAGAGTTTATCGAACGAGATTTAGGGGAAGCGGGGCTAGAGCGTACGGTTGTCGTTGCCGTGCCGTCAGACCAACCTGCCCTTTTGCGGATTAAGGGCGCCTTGGTAGCCACGGCGATCGCAGAATTTTTTCGCGATCAAGGCAAAGACGTTCTTTTTATGATGGATTCTGTAACACGATTGGCCATGGCTCAACGGGAAATCGGGCTGGCTGTCGGGGAACCACCTACGACGCGTGGTTATCCACCGTCCGTGTTTGCACTTTTACCGAAGGTTCTGGAACGGACGGGGACGAGTAAACAAGGTACGATTACGGCTATCTATACAGTGCTCGTTGACGGTGATGATATGAATGAACCGATTGCTGACGCCGTCAGGGGTATCCTCGATGGTCATATCGTTTTAAGTCGTAAACTTGCGCATCAAGGTCAATTTCCAGCGATCGACATCTTATCCAGCGTGAGCAGGCTTATGCCCAGACTTGTTGACGATCAAAAACGCCAGTGGATTGAAACATTTCGGAGTTGGACAGCCCTCATCAGAGAAGCGGAAGATTTGCTCTCGATTGGCGCATATCGTCGAGGGCACAACACACGTCTTGATGAAGCTTTATCCCATCGAGAGGCGATGGATGCCTTTTTAAAGCAGCGGATGGATGAATATGAAACGTTCGACAGTACCTGGAGCTTTTTAGAACGCGTTGTTACTTCTTAAGGTGAAAGGCTGATGGATGACGATGATGTGAGGGGGGCGGACGATGTCATATCGATTGGAACGTTTGCTAGACCTTGCCTCGTATGAACAAAAAAGGAGGGCGGAATTGTACGCAGCCTCTTTACAAGAAGCGCGTCTTCGAAAAGAGCGTTATGAACAAGAAGTCAAAGGACTTCAGGCTTTACTGGATACGATGCAGGAAAACGCCATAGCAGGCATGCCTCTTTCTGTTTACCAGGCATACGTAGCCCATGCCTGGGGCATCAAAGATCAGCTCCTCGAGCTCAAGCGTGAAGCAGACGTTGCTCACGTGCGCATGCAACAATCAGAAAAAGCGCTTTACGAACAACGAACAGAAAAACAAAAATATGAACAGCTAAAAGAGCGTTGGAAGATAGAAGAAAGACGTTTGGATCGCTTGCAAGAACAACATGCACTTGATGAAGTCGCACTGACCAAGCATCAGCGGCATCGTTATCCGATATAGGCTTCTTGAACGTCATTGACTTGAAGGGAGGTGACAAACATGGCGGAAGGAGGTGTGCAAAATATTACATCGCCACCGCGTAACATATCACGGTCCAATGCTTCCGGTAAACAAACGGTCGAACCGGAAGGGGATGATCAGGCTGATCGTGTTTCTCGTGTAGACCGATTTGTCTATCTAGGTCTGATTCCAGGTGCTTTTGCAGCCGTTCTTATCGCCGTTGTTCTCGCTTTTTATAACATCGATGTCTTCGCCTATGGTAAAAAAGGTTACGATGCGCTTCTTTCGCTCTTGCACATTGCACAGCCGAGTCCATCCGAGCAAACGACAGATCCATCGATTGGTCCGAGTCAAATAGCGGCCGATGCTAACATCCCCAATCGTGCCAGCGATGCTCAAACGATCCCAGATCAAGGCACACTTGCGGCAGATGAAGCCCGTATTAAAAATTTGGAAGATGAATTAACTGCTCTAAAAGCTCAACTACAAGCGATCGAAGATAATATACAACAACGCGATGAGATGCTTCAGAAACGACGTGAAGCGCTCCAATCACAATCACGGCTTTTGCAAGCGATGAATCCAACCAAGGCAGCAGCCATTGTGGGGCAGATGGGCTGGTATGAAGCAGCAGAACTTCTCGATAGGCTCAATGCTGAGAACAAAGCACAAATTTTAGCCAAACTGCCCCCACAAACAGCAGCCGGTATCATGGCCGTATGGCGTGAAGGTTTGACAGCTGAGAAGCTGGCGGAATACGCCCAACACGATTTGTTAAAACGATTGACGCAAGCATACGATGCACTTTATGCCCAAATTAAGCAAAGTGGTGGGACGCCGGTTCAACCGCCTGCGCAAGATGTTATTGCGTCATCAGGAAGTCCGAATCTCCCATCGAATGTTGCGGATTCCTCCCTTGCACAAGTCACATTAACGGCCGCCGCTCTATCTTCGATGCAGCCTTTAAAAGCGGGGCAAATGATAGAACAAATGGTCAAAAACGGAAAAAAAACAGATGCGCTGCGCCTTTTAAGTACACTGGATGCTTCAAAACGGGGACTCATTTTAGAGGCGCTTGACCCTAGCATATCTGCAGACCTCTTGAGCCTGTCCATCACAACACCTTAGGATCATGACATGAACATGGAAAGGAGGTATAAAATGACGACCGTTCAGATGTTTTCAAGAGAAGATATGGTTCACATGTCGGAACGATCTTCTGTTTTTTCAGTGCGTCAAGATAAGGCATCTGTTGCTCCTAGGGGTCGTAACGCTGATGATGGGGCGTCGTTTCTAGCGGCTTTGAGTCAATTGCTAGCGCCCCAGACAACGACGGTGAATACAGAATCATATCGCTCTTTAGCAGACAGCACATTAGCAGACAACGAAAAACGCTCTGATCTAAGCACGGACGACTTTTTGAATGTGTTCGGGATGCTCCTTGCGTTTATGGCTATCACGGGAAACATAAACATGATGGCGCATGCAGATGCTGCAAAGCAAGGGATGAGCGGGCTTGGCCAAGCAGAAGATGCGTGGGAACGTTTATCGAATACGCGCGTGTCGCTCTTAAACGCATTATTTTTAGAGTCGTCATCTTCTGTACACGGTATGGATGGAAAATCGCTCGATTCGTTTTTTACGGCATTAAAAAGCATATTGCCCGAGCATGCGCAAGATGCGCTATTCTTTGAAACTCACGCATATGCAGGAGACAGTCTTCAAAAGATGCTCGGCATGATGCAAAACGCACCAGACGATCCACGAAGTTTGAAAACGATGAGTGAATGGTTTGGCCTTACGGTCAAGGGGGGGCAAGTAACATTTGATGGGGCTACAGTCCGTGACCGCTTACCCTCTGTCTTGTCTGCTTTGGTGCGCACTGGTGCTTTGACAAACGACCCTTCAGATGCGCTAGCTGATGAGAGGGCTCCAGTAAGTAACACCTTGACTGAAACGTTTTTACGTGTGACGTCTTTAGTCCAAAACATGCATCGTGCATATCGTGTCGAGGATGTCAACAAGCTTTTGGAAGCTTTGCGTCAACGCTATGAAGCTTTTTTTCAGTCGATTGAGCGTCTTGATAACGAACAAACAGGAGAGCGCTTGTCCGGTCGTTCCGACCACCCGCCACGCGTGACGGATGAACTTTCGTTTTTACAGTCGAGACAGTTGCTATACGGGGCAGATCTTTGGCACACATCAGAGCAAAGCGCGCAGACACCTTCTTTACCTGCTCCTCTGAAAGCACTGCTTTTGCATATTCAAGCGACACAACAAGGGCGTGCCGCGGAGGTTGTTCATTTGCGGTTGGAACCCGAAACGCTTGGCGAACTATGGATTCGAATCCATGTCGAAGGTCAATCCGTATATCTCATGGTGATGGCCTCTAAAGAGAGCGCTGGAACATGGCTCAAAACGCACGGTCGCGAATTGAAAGCAAGTTTAGAAGGACAGGGGTTACAGCTTGTACGAATGGATATATCAACCGCTCCATCTGAAGAGCGTGATGTACGATTTACGTTTGATCAAGGTGGGGATAAACGCAAAGATGAAAGAGAGGAGCGCGGTAGAACTTCAAACGCATCGAGTATGGAAGATGATTTCAAAGATGCGTTGGAGATGGCGGTGACATAACCATAGGCATGGGTGTTCCATCGAACGCTGCCAGCGTCTCCCAGCGTCGATTTAAGCGTTTACGATAATGAGAAAATAGGTTGCAGTAAGGAGGGTTACGGTTGGAGATATTGAATACGACGTCGGTAGGATCTGTGACAGCGCCATCGAACGATGTGATCTCTCAAGCAACGGGTTCGATGCTGGGTCGAGATGATTTTTTAAAGCTTTTTCTAGCTGAGCTCAAATACCAAGATCCTCTTCAACCGATGGAAGGCCGGGAATTTCTTGCCCAACTCGCTATGTTTACACAGATGGAGCAACTCATGCAATTACAGGCACAAGTGCATGAGATGGCACAAACGTTAAAAGACATTCACGACCTTTTAGCAGAAAAAAACGGCGTGGATCGCTCGAGTGAGCCGGAGAATCATCCGTCGTCAAGCACCTAATAAACATACGTGGATTTTCTCTCGTAGGTTTCTGGTGCGTTTATAATAGTAGATGCCAATATAAGCCAAATAAGGAGGAAGGTCGATGTTACGTTCACTTTACACCGGTATTTCCGGTATGCGTGGTTTTCAAACAAAACTGGATGTCGTCTCGAACAACATTGCAAACGTCAATACGGTTGGTTTTAAAGCGGGACGGGCGATGTTTGCTGATGTTTTAAGCCAGACACTTTCCGGTGTTACGACACCTGAGGAAGGTGTGCGGGGTGGGGTCAATCCCAAACAGGTTGGATTGGGCAGTAAAATTGCATCGATTGATACGCTTTTTACACAAGGGAGTCCGATGATGACTGGCGTGGTCAGTGATCTGGCCATTGATGGGAATGGTTTTTTTGTCATACAAGATGCAGCCGAAAATAAATATTTGACACGGGCTGGAAACTTTTATGTGGATGCCGCCCGTCAGTTGGTAACGGCCGATGGTCTTTTGGTACTTGATGAAGGTGGTGCCCCCATTCAGTTGGATGAAGGTATGAAAAGTTTTTCGATCGCTAAAGATGGGACCATTATCCAAGTCTTAAACGATGGTGAAATTAACACCGATCTTCGTCTTGGTGTGGCGCGTGTTGCTAACCCGGGTGGTCTGGAAAAAGTCGGTGATACGCGCTATCGTTTGACACCCAACGCTGATCAGGAAACCGATCCGTTAGCTCTGATCGGACCTGCTGGAGAAGAAGGGCGAGGCGAGATTATTTCTGGTTTTTTAGAGATGTCCAATGTTGACTTAACGTCTGAATTTACTGAGATGATCGTCGCCCAACGCGGTTTTCAATCGAATGCCCGTATTATCACAACTTCTGATGAAGTGTTGCAAGAACTCGTCAACTTAAAACGTTAATTTTATAGGCGCATGCATCGTTGATTTTGGATGCATGATTTTTAAGGTGATCGAATGTTACCTTTAAGTTGTAGACAGTAAAGGGGCGGGTACCATGATTGAATTGAAGCGTTTAAATGGTGAAACTTACTATCTTAATCCGCTCTTAATTGAAACGGTGGAAGCGCGACCGGACGTTGTCATCACTTTAATTACAGGTAAAAAATTAGTTGTTGCCAATGCCTTGAACGAAGTCATCACAGCGATTCAATCGCTCATCGAACGTATGACCCCCACACAGATGGTCTGGGGCGTATTGAATCAAAGGGATGACGATATGTAGAAGGCTTGAACCAAAAGTGAACCGATCAAGGGGATAACGAGGATTGATATGGAAAAAGAAGGAACAGAGATAAAGAGGAGTCGATGCGCGTGAAGCAAAGGCTGATCGGGCTTTCGCTGATTTTGATCGTAAGCATTGCTGTGCTGGTCGTCGTGATCGTTGTTTTAAACCAGTTTGTTTTTCACCCTCCGGAGCAGCCCAAAGCACAGGCTGTTGAAGTGGACATTGGAAAGTACGGCAAATATGTCGTGGAGACCGGGGACATTACAACCGACCTCAAAGACAACCATTATGTGCTCTTGAATTTAACCATTATGACCGACTCTAAAAAAGCCCAAGAGACACTTTCTGAAGGTCTATTTATCGTAAAAAGAGAAGTGATTGGTGTTTTAAGTGAGATGTCCTCCGATCAGCTTTCGACCGAATCTGGTGTCTCAGAGATGGAAAGAGCCGTTCAAAAGCGCTTGGAGACGTACCTTCCGGAAGGAAAAGTGATTTTAGTCGTGACGACAAAAAAAGTGATTCAATAAGAACTTTCGTATCACCATACACTCAGCAGTACCCCATTGAAGGCATCTGGGTGCACGGATCAGAAGGGAGGGTGAACGTTGTCAGACGTTTTGTCACAAGCGGAGATCGATGCGCTTCTTGCGGCTTTTTCCTCCGGAGAAATGGATGTTGAGGCGATTAAAGAAGAAGAAGAAAAAGGGCGTATTAGGCAATATGACTTCAAAAGAGCGCTTCGTTTTTCGAAAGATCAAATTCGAAGCCTAACGCGCATTCATGAAAATTTTGCTCGACTTTTGACAACCCATTATTCGACGATGCTCAGAACGTATGTGCACATCGAAGTCGCTTCCGTTGACCAACTCCCTTTTGAAGAATTTATTCGTTCTGTAGCCACATCGACCATTGTGGGTGTTTTCAGTGCCGAACCGCTCAAAGGCAGGTACTTATATGAAATTCATCCGAGTGTCGCTTATGCCATGCTTGATCGTTTTTTAGGTGGTCCGGGGAGAACAAATGGTGGCATATTTAAATGGACGGAAATCGAGCAAAGCATCATTGAAAGACTTTTAAGACGCTCTCGTGAAGCCATGCGCGAATCGTGGCAACAGATGGTAGAGATTGATCCCGAACTTGAGGAAGTAGAGACAAACCCGCAGTTTTTACAAATTGTTTCTCCTAATGAGATCGTTGCTGTGATCACGTTTACAGCTAAAGTCGGTGAAGGCAGTGGAATGATCAATCTCTGTATTCCCCATATGATGTTGGAACCGCTGATGTCTAAATTATCGGCGCATCACATGCTTTCAAAGGCTCAAAAGGAACTGTCGCCTCGGGAACGTGAGGAGCTTTTAAAACGTATTCATAAAAGCGAGGTTCCCTTGCGTGTTATGCTTGGGGAAGCAACGCTTACGCTAAGAGAATTGGTTGAACTTTCACCAGGGGATGTTATCCGACTGGGGACAGCGCGTGATGCGCCATTACCCGTTTTCATCGATCACCGTCCGAAGTTTTTGGCGCGACCGGGCAAAGTAAAAAAGCGTCTGGCGGTGATCATCGAACGGATACTTGAGGAGGGAGAGAAAGGTGTCTGACGCCAAGAGCAATGATTTTTTGAGTCAGGAAGAAATTGACGCCTTACTGCGGAGCGGGACGGAAAGTTTGGAATCCACGCCATTCAATCAGACGTCAGGTGATGCGGAGGATACGCTATCCCTTTTAGAGCGTGATGTTCTAGGGGAAATCGGAAACATTAGTTTTGGAACGGCTTCGACCACGCTTTCGATGATATTGAATCAAAAGGTTGACATTACGACGCCAAAAGTCGATATCATAGAGGTCAATCAACTGGAAGAGATGTTTACGTACCCACATGTCGCTGTCTCCGTTGATTATACCGATGGATTAGAAGGCACGAATGTCTACTTTTTAAAAATTGAAGACGCCGGTGTGATCGCCAACCTCATGATGGGTGGTGATGGGCACTATGCTGGGGAAGCGCTCGGGGAGCTAGAGTTATCGGCTGTGCAAGAAGCGATGAATCAGATGATGGGTTCTGCTGCAACATCCATGGCCACACTCATTCGACATGCGGTTAACATATCCCCTCCTAAGGTAAAGGTTCTCGATATGCCATCGGGAGATCGGCTGGACCAGTTTGCAGCCGAAAAAAAACTTGTGCGGGTGTTCTTTCAACTTAAAATTGGTTCGCTCGTCGATTCCTCTATCATGCAGCTTACCCCCATTTCTTTTGCGAAAGCGCTTGTCTCAAGATTGATGAATGGAGATGCTCACAGTTCGACGGAGCCTGCCACAGACCAAAAGATGTCTGAACGACATATGTCCGAGACAGTCGATAAACAGTCGGACCCTCAACACGACTCCCCCTCAAGGGGTGATGCTTCAGGCAGAAATAGTGAAAGCACGACGCAAGCGCCGGGTGAAATGCGTGGCGCCCGTCATGAAAAATCTTTAGAACAGCCATCGGTACAGATGCCGCATCCTTCACATCATACACCCGTTGATCGAGGCGAAGGTGTACAAGCAGCCCCCGTTGCTTTTACCGACTTTGAACATTTCTCTCGGGCAGAACGCAAAGGTCCAGATAATCTCGATCTGTTATTGGACGTGCCCCTTAAAGTGACAGTCGAGCTTGGCAGAACTAAAAAAACAATCAAAGACATCTTACAGTTTGCTCCCGGCTCTATCATTGAATTGGATAAGCTTGCCGGAGAACCCGTCGATATTTTCGTGAATCAAAAGTTAATTGCACGTGGTGAAGTGGTTGTGATTGATGAAAATTTTGGCGTACGTATTACGCATATTGTCGATCAGTGGGAGCGATTAAAAACACTTGAATAATCGTCTTTGATTGACTTATCGTTTGCTGTCAAAAGAACACCGTCAAGAGAACAACCAATCTAGAATCATAAACGTTTATACCATTGATAAACACGGAATAAGGAATGTGCACCTAGGAGGATGACGATGAAGCGCGTACTCGTCGTAGATGATGCAGCATTTATGCGAATGATGATCAAAGATATTTTGTCCAAAAATGGTTATGAAGTCGTGGGTGAGGCATCCGATGGCGCCCAAGCCGTAGAAAAATATAAAGAGCTTCAACCGGATCTTGTGACATTGGATATTACGATGCCGGAGATGGATGGCATTGCTGCTTTGAAACAAATTCGGACGATCGATCCGCAGGCCAAAGTCATCATGTGTTCGGCGATGGGTCAACAAGCGATGGTCATTGAGGCGATTCAAGCAGGAGCAAAAGATTTTATTGTGAAACCTTTTCAAGCGGATCGCGTGCTAGAAGCGGTACGTAAAACGCTAGGGGAATAAAAGCGTATGAGAGGCACATATGGACGCGCGTTTATGATGATCTTTGTTTTCTGGATCGTTCTAGGTTTTTTTGGGATAACAGAGGGCGATCCACACGTTATGGCATCAGGGACGGTTACGGATTGGTATCGTTCAGGAAATCATGGTGATCAGCCCAGTCCTAACGACATAGGGGAATTACCGTCTTCGATTCGCCCGCCGGCTTCTCCGAACGCTAACACGCCTCAATGGTGGTCAGTTTTGATGTCTTTTGTCACGGTGCTCGCACTCATTGTTGTGCTTGCCTATCTTGTGCGTCGATTTGGTCTGATCGGAAGCATGCGTGGAGAACAACGCTTAGATGTCAAGGTGCTGTATGTCATCCCTCTAGGCGGTAAACGATCCATCCAAGTCGTGCAGATTGGTATGCGCCTTTACGTACTAGGCATCGCTGATACGATTCATGTACTTGATCGCCTGACGCTTGAAGAGGCACAGGATTTGTTTCGGCAACACGATGCGATCTCGAACCAAGATGAACGGCCCAAACGATCTTTTGCCGAAGAACTGGAGCAGCTGGAGATGCGTTTTAGAGATCGATGGACTGCGCTTCGCACATTGCTAGCGCATAGTAAAAACCCTCCCTCATCTGACGACGCTCCGTCAAAGGAGGATAAGCGTTGAGTCCGGGCACGATGCTTGATCCATTGTTACAGACGATTCCTGGCGGTGGCATGAATACAGTCTTTTTACTGGTTGCGCTTACGCTATTAACACTCGCGCCAGCCATCTTAATACTGATGACAAGTTTTACGCGTATCGTCGTCGTACTTTCTTTTGTGCGTAGTGGACTGGCTACACAACAAATTCCGCCCAATCAAGTCCTTGTCGGGCTCGCACTTTTTATGACATTGTTTGTTATGGCCCCAACGTTTCAAGAAGTGATTGATACAGCCCTCGTACCGTATAATGAGGGCGCGCTGACGCTTGATGAAGCGCTCATCAAGGCCAGTGAACCGTTGAAACGGTTTATGGCGCAGTCAACGCGGCAAAAAGATTTGCAGATGTTTCTTTCTTATGCTGGCGAAAAACGACCTGAGCGTATAGAGGATATTCCATTGCGCGCCTTGGTTCCGGCTTTTGTTATCAGCGAGTTGTCTACGGCTTTTCAGATGGGTTTTATGATTTATTTACCGTTTATTGTTATCGATCTCGTTGTGGCGAGTCTCTTAATGGGTATGGGTATGATGATGCTACCGCCGGTGATGATCTCTCTCCCGTTTAAAATTTTACTTTTTGTCCTTGTCGATGGCTGGAATCTCGTTGTCTGGACGCTCCTTCGCTCCCTTCCTTATGGTGCGAGCGGATGAGGTGCGAGGCGATCGTTATATATCAACTTCGTTTTAAGTTTGATAGAAAGTGAAGATGTCGAAGATGAATATGGAGACGGCACTGTACATCGGTCAACAAGCGATCTATACCGTTCTTTGGGTGATTGCCCTACCGCTATTGGTTGGGCTCATCACCGGTTTGGTCGTTAGTATTTTTCAGGCAACGACACAAATTCAAGAGCAAACATTGGCGTTTATTCCTAAAATTGTGGCGATGCTGGCAGCGATCGCACTGCTTGGCCGGTTTATGTTATCGCGTCTCATCGAATTTACGTTACTGATGTTTGATTTTGCGCGTACGGTAAGCGGTTCTTAATAGAGATGTCCAGAGGGAGGAAAGGCGATGCTCGATTGGACGTACATCTCAGCACTTTTACCATATGCGTTATTGGTCTTTTTTCGCCTTGGTGCTTTCATGTTCGTCGCACCGCCTTTTAACTTACCGTCGATACCCAGTCTTATCAAAATATCTCTTGCTTTGGTGCTGAGCGCAATTGTAACCAGCGTCTTAAGTGCGCGTCTCTATCAAGGGCCGACACTCACCATATTTTCCGTGGCCTATTTAGGCCATATCCTTCTTGAAGTTGTGTTCGGTTTAAGTTTAGGATGGATAGTTCATGCATTTTTTACGCTGTTTCAGACAGCGGGTGGTATCATTGATTTTCAAATGGGCTTTGCGATTGCCAACGTCATCGATCCGCAGACTGGTGCACAAAGCCCACTCGTAGGTCAATGGAAATACATGTTGGCCATTTTTCTACTTTTTATAACTGGTGGATACAGGTTGATGTTGCAAGGCGTCTTAAATAGCTTTGTGTTTTTCCCTCCAGCGCACCTCATGATGTTAGACGGTGTATGGGTTCCGCGGCTGGTCGATTGGTTTGTTCGGGTCTTTATGATCGGATTAGAGGTTGCTGCGCCATATGCAATTGTTTTATTTTTACTCGATCTGTCCCTAGGGCTCCTTTCGCGCGCTGTCCCGCAGATGAATATGTTTGTTGTGGGTTTACCTGTTAAAATACTTGGGTCAACCGTTATTTTAGCGCTCTTTCTACCGATTTTTATTTTTATGACAGCGCGTTTGTTCGATCGGCTATTTGAAACGCTTCTTCGCTATCCAGCAGGTTTAGGGTAAGGTGAGACGTTATACGGATATGGAACAATATGTGTATGATAATCAAGTGTATGATGATCAAGGTTGGAAAGGAGGTAGGGGATGGCACCGCGATCGTATTCAATGAATTTGCAGTTTTTTGCTGGAGAAAAGACAGAACCAGCCACACCACATAAAAAACAAGAAGCTCGTAAAAAAGGACAAGTGAGTAAAAGCCCAGAAGTTTCTCAGTCGATGCTTCTTTTGACAGGTGCGCTTTTTTTATACATGGCTGGTGGTGGATTGTTCGATGCTTTTTTACGAGTTTTTTCTGGTACATATGCACGTATTCCAGAAATAACGGTTGATCTTGACCATTTAGCGACGATTGTGGCCACGGCGTTTCATCCCTTTATGTTGTATTTGGCTTTATTCTTTATCATTCTTTGGGTCGTTGCTGCGCTGAGTCAAGTGGTACAGGTCGGTGTTATTTTCTCCTCCGAACCGATCCAGCCCAAACTTGAACGAATCAATCCGGTGCAAGGCTTTAAGCGAATGTTTTCATGGCGCGCGCTTGTGGAACTGGTGAAGTCTATGCTCAAACTGATTCTGGTTGGTTTTGCACTGTTTCTGGTGTTACAAGGAGAATGGCCACGCTTATCGTCACTTTTCGGTCTTTCTTTAGGAGCAATAACGGCTTATATGGGATCGCTGATCGTGCGTTTGGTATTGGTGATTGCTTTCCTTTCGGTCATTATCGCTCTAATTGATTATCTGTACCAGCGTTTTGATTACGCTAAGCAGTTGCGGATGAGCAAGCAAGAGGTGAAAGATGAATGGAAAAAAACAGAGGGCGATCCGCTGGTCAAGAGTCAGCAACGTAAACGTCGCAGGGAACTTACCCAATCGAGAATGATGCATCATCTGCCAGAGGCTGATGTCGTTATTACCAACCCGACGCATGTTGCGGTCGCTTTGAAGTATGATGTGCAGCGCGATGAGGCGCCTCGTGTTGTGGCCAAAGGCGAAGGCTATATTGCGCTTAAGATACGGGAGCGGTCTTTAAAGTACAACATACCGATCGTCGAAAATCCGCCTTTGGCCCGTAGTTTGTATCAAATGGTACCTCTAGGAGACCCCATTCCTCCCGCACTTTTTCGAGCAGTAGCCGAAGTCTTGGCTTTTGTCTATCGTAAAAAGCGACCGGTTCAAAGGCCTCTGTAATCTCTGTTGTTCATGATTTCTTTATATAAATCGACGTATCAAAGAAAGGAGGGTGTTACGTGTTTCGCGAATTGCCCCTTTTTATTGGGATCATCATGATCGTGATGATGATGGTCATACCGCTACCGCCCGCATTGCTCGATTTTCTTATCCTGATCAATCTATCGTTTTCGCTGATCGTATTACTCGTATCGCTCAACATGAAAGAGCCATTGGAGTTTTCGATTTTTCCTACATTGCTTTTGGTAACGACACTTTTTCGTTTATCGCTGAACGTTTCGACGACGCGGGCAATTTTAAGTAAGATGAATGGCGGTGAAGTCATTCATGCTTTTGGTAGTTTTGTCATTGGGGGTCAACCGGTCATCGGACTGATTGTCTTTTTAATCCTCGTCATTATTCAGTTTCTCGTGATCACCAAAGGGTCGGAACGTGTTGCGGAAGTTGCCGCACGTTTTACACTTGATGCGATGCCTGGCAAACAGATGGCCATCGATGCTGATTTAAATGCTGGGATCATCGATGAAAAAACGGCTCACGTCCGAAGGCAAGCCATCGAACGAGAAGCTGATTTTTATGGCGCGATGGATGGGGCGAGTAAGTTTGTGAAAGGCGATGCGATTGCCGCCATGCTTATATTGGCCATCAACATTATCGGCGGTCTCATCATCGGCGTCGCCATTCACGGTAAGACATTGGCCGAATCAGCCAGCATTTATACTGTATTATCTGTGGGGGAAGGGCTTGTGGCTCAACTTCCAGCGCTTTTTGTCTCCACGGCGACGGGGATTGTCGTCACACGGACGGCGAGCCAAGATGGACTAACGACGGATGTTTTGCAACAGCTTTTTCGGCAAGCGCATCTTTTATACGTTGTTGCCGTAGTCCTTTTTTTACTCGGCATTTTTACGCCGATACCGTTTTGGGCGACGACGCTCATAGCGGGTGTGATTGCTTATGCTGCATCACGGACGGGTGTAAAACCTAAGGATGTTGAAGTTCCTGTTGCAACCGATACGCCTGAGAAAAAAGCTGAGGAGGCAGCACGTCCAGAAAGTGCTCTATCGCTTCTCGATATGGAGCCCATCGAGTTTGAATTCGGCTACGCACTCATTCCGCTTGCCGATCCTAAACAAGGCGGAGATTTGATGGATAGAATGTTGATGTTAAGACGCCAGCTTGCTTTAACACTCGGTTTTATCGTGCCAACCATTCGGCTTCGGGATAATCTACAACTCGCACCTCGACAATATATCATCAAGATTCGTGGTGAAATCGTCGGTGAAGGCATGGTCAAGGAAGGACATTATATGGCCATCGGTGGAGAAAACCCCGAACAACTTCCGGGTGAGGTGACCAAGGAACCGACATTTGGGATGACCGCTGTGTGGATCGATCCCAGCGATAAAGACGAGGCGGAATTTGCAGGATGGACGGTTGTAGATCCATCGTCTGTGATTATCACCCATCTTACGGAGCTTATAAAAAAACATGCCTGGGAGCTTTTAGGGCGTGATGAGACAAAAACACTTCTGGAACATGTGCGAAAAACGCACGCTGCCCTCGTCGCCGACTTAGAAAGCGTCCTATCACTCGGTGAGATACAAAAAGTCCTCTCAGCACTTTTACGAGAAGGACTGTCCATTCGCAATTTACCACTCATTTTTGAAACCATGGCTGATCATGGGGCAAAAGTTAAAGATCCCGCACTTTTAACTGAATTTGTAAGGCAAGCGCTCGTCCGGCAAATTACAGCGCAATTTGCACCCAAAACGGGACCGCTGCATGTGATGTACTTATCACCTGCTTTGGAACAAAAAATCATCGAACAAGTGAAACGAACGGACTTCGGTGATTATGTCGCACTTTCGCCAGATGACTTAAAAATATTTTTCGATCATATTCGCGAAGGGAAAGAACGCTTAGAAATGAGTGGGTATAAACCGATTATTCTCACCTCTCCCGCAGTACGACGCTATGTACGAGATCTGGTCCATCGACTTTATCCGGAAGTGGTTGTTCTTTCTTACAATGAGCTCGAGCCCTCTTTGGATGTAAAAAGTATAAGTGTGGTGAACGCCTCATGAACGTCCGTCGTATCGTCGCCCCGACTATAGAAGAGGCGATGGAAAAAGTGAGAAAACAGTTGGGTGAAAACGCCATTATTTTATCTTCTCGGAAGGAACGCCTTCGCGGGTTGCGTGGCTTATTCGGCCGTCATGAGGTGGTCATCACGGCTGTCGCAGAAGGCAGTGGAGTGGTACGTGAAAATTTTGAAGTTCAAAAAGAAGCCCTTCTCAAGGCCATTCGTCAGGCAAAACAGGAAACAGCGATGTCTGAATCTATTGCGCTTTCGCCAGGGGTAGAGACGGCCCCCGCTTTCAGTCATGGACAGCGTTCGTCGATAGAGCTGGCTGAGGTGATGGAAAAATTGACGGCCCTTGAAGCGCTTCAACTTGCGCAAAGTGGTCTTCAACCGTTTCGTCCTGAATTTAGAGCGTGGGCGAAACGTCTTCAAGCCAGCGGGATGTCTTTAAAAACAATATACCGCCTGTACACGTCACATCAAGCTTTTATATTCGAAGAAGAAGCATCCATTCAGGAGCACTTGAAGACCGTATTATACGAAACCATTCGTTCTAAGATCGTCTCCACACCGTCTAAAGAGGCCTGGGCGGCTTTCATCGGGCCGACAGGTGTCGGCAAAACAACGACCATTGCGAAGTTGGCTGCATTGGCTAAGCTGGAAAGGCAACTTCCGGTTGCACTTTTGACCATTGATACGTACCGCATTGCCGCAGTTGAACAATTGCGCACCTATGCTGATATTTTACACATTCCTTTTGCTGTGACGTATACACCGCAAGAATTTGAAGAGACGCTCAAGCGCTGGTTAGAGGAAGGTTACTATGTGCTCATCGATACGGCTGGCCGTAATTATTTTGAGGATATGCACGTTCAAGGATTAAAAGATTATATGAATCGATTGGATGCACTTTCTAAAAAGGGCTCAAAGTATTTGGTGACCAGCCTGACGACACGTGATGACGATATCAGCCGCTTGATTCGTTTGTTTCAGCCACTCGGGTTTCGAAAACTTATCTTTACAAAGTATGATGAGGCGCCTCAAGCTGGAAGAATCGTTGAACTTTTGTTCACGCACCGTATCCGTCTATCGTATTTAACCACAGGACAGAACGTTCCCGATGACGTGCGAGTAGCGGATACGGCTTGGTTGATTCATGAGGTGCTCGGGGAGGGAGGGCGGTGAGTGATCAAGCGGAACCATTACGTCGCCTCATGCAGAAGCAGCCAACTGATCCGCATCAACGGATGAAAGGTATCGATCCAAAGGATACACAGCGCTCGAGAATCATTGGCTGGGCCAGTGGCAAAGGGGGAGTTGGCAAATCCAATCTCGTTTTGAGTCTTTCGTATGCCCTGAGTGAAGTCGGAAGACGTGTGCTCCTCATCGATGCCGATGCCGGATTTGGTAATTTGTCACTTTTAATGGGGGAAGGGCAGACGGCGGATCTTATGGATGTCATAGAAGGACGAAAGCATCTTCAAGAGGTTCTTGTTCAAACGTCTGGCGGTTTTTACTATACATCATTTGCAGGGACGCTTGAAGCTTTTCTGGCATCAGAAGATCAAGAAAAAGTAGGAAAGATCGAGACGATCTTGCAGCAACTTGAAGGGTTTGGCGATGTCATACTCTTGGACTTCGGTGCTGGATTAAGTTCATTGGCACGTCATGTGTTGGCAGCGGTCGACGAACTTGTATTGGTGATCACACCAGAAGTGACTGCTTTATCCGATGCTTATGTTCTCTATAAATGGTTATATCAATCACGTCAGGACCCCTCCGTACATGTTCTTGTAAACCGAGTTCAGGAAGAAAAAGAAGCAGAGGCTATTTTTACACGTTTTGAACGTATCGCATTCAAATATCTCGGTGGTGCGCCGAAATATTTGGGTTTTGTCCGTGAAGACCCGCATGTACCTCAGGCGGTTAAAAGACAAGTTCCTTTTTATATGGCATACCCTCGGTCAGCTGCTAGCCGCGATATTCAACACATCCGCGCGCGTCTTCGACTTCATTGGAACATGTGCGATGGTGATGATACGACTGAACATGTGAAAGGGGGGATGCGGGGATTGTTGGAACGCTTAAAAGGATTGGTAAAAAGAGGTGAAGTATAGGAGGAGAGAGGTGGTTATGTCCTTTGATTTAGTGATCATCGCCGCTTCCACAGGTGGGCCTAAAGCGTTACGTCACGTGCTGAGTCGGCTTCCACAGACGTTACCTTTTACTTTGGTCATCGTTCAACATATGTTGTCTAACATGTTTCCTTCATTCGTAAAGACGCTCGCTTCGTCAGTTCGCTTTCCCCTGTCAGAAGCGCAAGATGGAGAGATGCTTATCCAAGGGCGGGCTTATGTCGCGCCTGCCGGGTATCATCTACGGTTAGTCGGGCAGACAGACGGCGTGATCTTCAAGCTCGATCAAAAAACACCCCCACTTTCTGGGCACCGACCCGCAGCCAATCGATTGATCGAAGATGCAGCCGATCTTCCTCTGCGCACAGCGGTGATCATCTTAACGGGTATGGGTAAAGATGGTCTGCGTGGTGTTATGAAACTCAAAGCCAAGCAGCGTCAAACAACTTGGGTTGTAGCAGAGGATCAGGCGTCAGCCCTCGTCTATGGGATGCCACGAGCGATTATTGAACATCATCTGGCCGATGCGGTTTTACCTCTTCCTAAGATCGCGGATTGGCTTCTAGAGATAGCGAAGCATGGCCGTGAGGCTGATGAATCATCTAAGGAGGGATAACCGTTGAATTTAGAAGATTATTTAGGGATGTTTTTGGAAGAATCCGAAGAGAACATGGCTCTTTTAAATAATCAATTACTGGCACTTGAAAACAATCCAGACGATCCAGCGATTATTCAGGAAATTTTCCGGGCAGCCCACACATTAAAAGGTATGGCCGCCACCATGGGTTTCCAGCACATGGCGGAACTGACGCACGCTATGGAAAATGCGCTCGATTGGATCCGCCAAGGGAGGGCACGCGTTGATGCGCAATGGATGGACACACTTTTCGCCTCGATGGATGCGCTATCCCATACACTCCAAGGCATCGCTCAAGAAGGGCAGGAACATCCGATACCGCCGGACATTTTTAATCGTCTGAAACAACTGATTTCATCGCCATCTGAGCCTCGTCCGAACACTTTATCGTCCATTGAAAAACAAAGCCCACCAGCAGCGGATGATTCGTCTTCTTCAGCTATGCAGCCGGTTCTTCTATACGATCATTGGCAAGAACTGTACGATACGTATCAAGAAGCCATCATTCAAGATGCGCTCAAACAAGGTCTTTCTGTTTATCGGATTGAGATCGAACTCGATCGCAGGACGTTGTTAAAGGCGGCACGGGCTTATATCGTCTATCAAACGATTTCCGATATGGGGGAAATTGTGCAAGCTCAACCTTCGATCGATGACTTGGAAGCAGAACGTTTTGACTTTAATTTTGTCATTACCGTCTTGACCGAGAAAACGATCGAAGCGGTTCAGACAGAACTTTCCCGTATTTCAGAAGTGGCGCAGGTTCATGTATATCCTCTCGTCATCGAACGAAAAGAAATGATTGAACCTTTGACGCAACACTCCGCTGCCAGCACATCTGTGGATTTTCCTTCAGTACAGCCCTCTGATCATGGAAAAGACATGGCTAAAGAAGGAAGTGTGCAAAGTGTAGCGCCTTCGGCAGCTCATAGGACCCATCATGTGAAAACACTTCGCGTGGATGCAGACCGACTCGAGACACTGATGAATTTATTTAGCGAATTGGTGATCGATCGTGGACGTTTACATCTTTTGGCGGAAGAATTGGCTGCGCCACAATTGCGCGAAGTGGTCGAGCGTATGAGTCGTACCACGAGTGATATGCAGGATCTTATTTTATCGATTCGTATGGTAAGCGTCGAGACAGTATTGAATCGTTTTCCTCGCATGGTACGGGATACGTTGCGAGAACTTGGCAAAAAGGTCGACTTTGTGATCGAAGGCGCAGAAACTGAACTCGATCGTACGGTTGTCGATGAACTCGGCGATCCCTTGATGCATCTTATTCGCAATGCACTTGACCATGGTTTAGAAAAACCGGAAGATCGACTTAAGTCGCAAAAACCGGAAACAGGGAAATTGCGCCTTTCTGCTTATAGAAGTGGGCACCATGTGTACATCGAAGTGCAAGATGATGGCGCGGGCATCGATGCGGAGAAGGTGCGACTTAAAGCGATCCAGCGTGGCCTATTAAGCGAGGATAAGGCGGCGCGGATGAGTGATCAAGACGTTTACCAAGTCCTATTCTTGCCTGGTTTTTCGACCCGCGAGACGGTCAGCGAACTATCCGGTCGAGGCGTGGGGCTTGATGTTGTAAAAACGAAGATCGAATCTTTAGGTGGACGTATTTCCATACATTCCAAACGTGGCAGCGGAACGCTTTTCCGTATTCAGCTCCCACTGTCCTTATCGATTCTTACGGCGATGCTTTTTAAAGTGGGTGAGGAGACGTATGCGCTTCCGCTTGGGGATATACTTGAAGCGGTAACGCTTCCTGTACAGGAGATAAAAACTGTCGGGAAACAGCCTGCTTTTAATTTGCGCGGTCGCATTCTTCCACTGGTTGATGGACGTCGTTTCTTAGGGATCGAGCCCAAGGCTGACGAAGCGTCTCATCTTACTGTTCTCGTTTTAAGAAACGGCGAAGCGCGTTTAGGACTTATCATCGATCGTATTCTCTCTCAACAAGAGATTGTATTAAAAGGACTCGGACATTATTTAAAACATATTCGCGGTTTTTCGGGTGCCACGATTTTAGGTGATGGGCGGGTAGCATTAGTTATTGACACACGCAGTTTTTTTGAAAAGAAACAAGGATGGTCTTATCTTGAGGAGGTCGAAGTTCATGTTTGATACAAACTTAGAACATCAGTCATTTAGTGAACCCCGTCAGGTGATTTTATTCCGTTTGGCTGAAGAATTGTATGCTGTCGATGTGAAGCATGTCCAATCGATTGAACGCATTGGTTCGATCACGCGCATTCCCGACGCACCGCCTTATTTAAAAGGCGTCATCAATTTGCGCGGTGTTGTGACGCCTGTCGTTGATCTGCGTTTAAAACTAGGACTTACGGCTGAGGCTTTGCATGATGGATCACGTCTTATCATTGTCCATGTCCCGCCTTATAATGTGGCATTGATCGTAGACAGTGCTGATGAGGTATTAGAGATTGACGCCGATCGATTGCAACCAGCACCAGACATCGGTGCTAACTCTGTTCCATACATCGAAGGTGTTGTTGACATCGATGGACGACTGATCGTGTTGCTTGATCTGACAAAAGTGTTGAAAGACAGTGAGACGGCGTTATTGGAAGAGGCTGTTGACGAGGCACATCCAGTAAAAGAAGAACCATCGATCTAATGCTTTTTAATGCCTTTATGGAAACTCGTTCCTTTCTTTTTCTTTGTTTACTTTGAAAGAAAAGACATGTGTGTGAACACAAAGTTTAAAAGAAATCGAGGGTGCCCGATGTTCGAACATCATTTAACCCACTGGGAAGAAGATGTCCTTAAAGAAATAGGCAATATCGGCGCGGCACACGCTGCTACTTCCTTATCTCGACTTTTAGGGGAACGCATTGATATGGAGGTTCCTTCTGCGCGACTTCTCGATTTTTCAGAGATAGCCGCTGAAGTTGGGGAAGATCATTTGTATGTTGCAACGTTTTTAGAATTTGGTGGCGATGTCAAAGGCAGTTTTGTTTGGCTGATCGAACCTCAGTCTGCCCATCAACTGTTACAAGCATTGTTTCAAGATCAGGCGCATTTAAAAAAAAGCGCTTCAGATGATGATCATTTTTCCGATCTTGAATTGAGTGCTTTACAAGAAATCGGCAATATCTTGGCAGGTTCATATTTGTCCGCACTGGCTGATCTCACCGGTCTGAAGCTGTATCCGCACGTCCCAGGATTGGTTGTTGATATGGGCATGGCTGTGATCACCTATGGGCTTTTGGAGGCAGGGCATTATGGAGAACAAGCTGTGGTGATTGATGCCCATCTTACCAGTCGTGATGCGAAATACGGTGGTCGGTTTTTCTTGTTGCCGGATCCGCACTCGTTTCAAGTTTTATATCATGCTTTAGGAGTTTATGCCAATGGACGTGATGCATGACGTGATTAAAGTCGGGATTGCCGAACTCGCTTCTGCGCGTCATCCTGGCCGTATTCGAACAGCCGGACTCGGTTCATGCGTTGGTGTGGCCCTCTATGATCGGCGCAGGAAAATTGGTGGCCTCGCTCATGTTATGTTACCAGATTCCAAACAAGCAAGGGGCTCTGTGAAATTGGCAAAGTATGCGGATACGGCGATTCCTGAACTCTTGCGCCAGATGGAAGCGTTAGGGGCGATGCGTTGGGACATGGTCGCCAAACTGGCAGGAGGCGCGCAGATGTTCGAGCATGTTTCGAGCGATGCGCTAAAAATTGGTGAGCGGAATGTAGAAGCGGTGCGCACTGTTCTACAGATGATAGGCATTCCGATTGTCGCGGAGGCGGTAGGTGGACGTGTCGGGCGCACCGTCGAACTGGATTTAGAAGATGGGACGTATTATGTGCGTACAGCGCAGAGCGAACAACTCAAGCTTTAGATGTTAAAGGAGGCGCAGGGAGATGCTTGTTCAAAAACAGTATGATTTATGGCAAGCGTATCTCAACAAACCAACGCGCGATATCGAGGCCCTCTTGCTAAAATATTATGAACCACTTGCCAAAAAAGTTGTCTCGCGGATGCTAGCAACTTTACCAACTTCGGTCAATCGTGAAGATGTACTAAGTTTTGCGATGGAAGGGTTGTTTCAAGCCATTCGGCGTTTTGATCCTCAGCGTGGACTGAAGTTTGAGACATACGCGACATGGCGTATCCGCGGGGCGATCTATGACGGGCTTCGCGAAGACGATCCCCTTACCCGCGGCCTACGTGATAAACAAAAGCGTATTGAACAAGCTCAGGCTGAACTCGAACAAAAAATGATGCGTCCTGTCGACACGTACGCATTATCGTCGTATTTAGGGATGAGCCAGGAAGATATCGAGCGCACTATGGAAGCTGTTAGCAATTGGCAAGGCACCAAACATACGCGAGACGATATGGACGAAGGCGTTAACTTTTTGGAAGAGCAAGT
Organism: Candidatus Carbonibacillus sp.; assembly: GCA_034007185.1. Lineage (GTDB taxonomy): Bacteria > Bacillota > Bacilli > Thermicanales > DSM-22653 > Carbonibacillus. The sequence goes on from JAVERJ010000002.1 coordinate 31,724, forward strand.
GGATACAACCGCTGTACAACCGGAGGATGAGACATTTAGACGGGCGCTTCGTTCTCTTTTGGCGGAAGCGATTGATGCTCTTACTGAAAAGGAAAAACTTGTTTTATCCTTATTTTATTATGAAGGGTTGACCTTTGCCGAAGTTGCCCATGTATTGTCCCTTTCTCCTTCGCGAATTTCTCAATTGCATACGCGCGCTTTACACAAACTTCGTCCTCTCCTTCGCCCATGGATGATCGATGAAGCATAAAGTATCTTGACAAGACCCATTAGGATGTTCATGCTAAAAGTAGCACCTTAGGATGTGTAAGATGCGGCGTGCGTGCTAAAAAAATGTTGAGTTGTTGGAGGGGAAACCTTGAATCTCAAACTCATTGAGTTACAGGTCGCCATTCCACGTACAGTCGATCTTGGGATAGCATTGGGGGCTCGCGCCGCAACGCAGGCCTATCTTACACCATCGCTTTTAATGCTAGAACAAAAGAAAATAGATCGTGCTCAAAAACGCATCGATCATGCGCCGCGGATGTTTTTGGCTCAAAATGATCCACAAGGACGCGGCAGATATGTTGATGCACGACTTTGACGATTAAGGAGAGGACGCTGATGAGTCTTTTGCTGTTGGTTTTATTCATCAGCTTGATGGTGATCTATGCATTATGGATTAGAACGGAAAGACGATTGAAGGTGCTGACGGAAAAGGTATCCGTTTTGGAAAATACACTTGGTCAGACTGTCGTGCTCTTACAAAGTTTTGAGCACTTAGAGAAAATGATTGCGGAGATGATGGACGCATTATCCGCTTCGTCACAAGAACCGAAGATCTTAAACGACGATATACGTAAAAAGCGTAAGGATGACACGCTTACCTCTGAACAGGCACCATGGATGCATGACGATGCTCCAACCAAGTCTCATCAGAAGGATACAGTGCATGCACGTATCGATCAACTGGAGGGTTGGCAGAAAGAAGTGTTTGTGCGCTGGCAACGTGGAGAGACGGCTTCGAATATCGCCCGAGCGCTCGGACGTGGTACGGGAGAAGTGACGTTACTGATCGAAATGATTCAACGTCGTACATAACCTTGATGATATCGTCTCATCTCCGCATCGGAAGTTGCACAGGAGGGACCTTTATGGTATAGTATATGGCGGTTCATCATCACAACACGCACTTGGACTTAAGCGGGGTGCCAGAAGTTTTTTTACTGGTAGCGCGAGGGTTGAAGAGTGCGGAGGCAAACCCAAAGGAGGATCCAAACGCATGTCAGTTGTATCCATGAAGCAACTGTTAGAATCGGGTGTTCATTTTGGGCACCAAACGCGACGTTGGAATCCGAAGATGGCCAAGTACATCTTTACGGAACGCAACGGTATTTACATTATTGACTTACAAAAGACGGTTCGCAAGCTAGAAGAAGCATATCGTTTTGTGCGTGATCTTGCACAAGAGGGCGGAACATTTTTGTTTGTAGGAACAAAAAAACAAGCGCATGAAGCGATTCGTGAAGAAGCAGAACGGGCGGGTATGTTTTATGTTAACCACCGTTGGCTCGGCGGGACGCTGACGAATTTTACGACAATCCAAAAGCGTATCGCGCGTCTGAAGGCACTCGAAAAAATGGAGACGGATGGCACATTTGACGTGCTGCCCAAAAAAGAAGTGCTCCTTTTGCTTAAAGAAAAAGAACGTCTGGAACGCTTTTTAGGCGGAATTAAAGAGATGAAACGCCTACCCGATGCTATGTTTATTGTAGATCCACGCAAAGAGCGCATCGCGGTTTTAGAAGCTCGTAAGCTCGGTATCCCCATCGTGGCCATTGTCGATACAAACTGTGATCCGGATGAAGTGGATTATGTCATTCCGGGGAATGATGATGCCATTCGGGCGGTAAAACTCATCACCGCTAAGATGGCTGATGCGATCATTGAAGGGCGTCAAGGAGAAGCCTATCATGGTGGAGAAGATGTAAACGCGCAGGAAGACGGTCAGGTGGCGATGCATGTTGAGGCATCGGGACATCAAGCGGCGGCAGAGACGGTTTCCGTTGACGAAGGTCATGCCTCCGAAGAACTGACCCACCAACAGGATCGCTTCTAAAGATGTCATCAGGCATAAAAAGGGTGGCCATCGACCACCCTTTTTTAAAGAATGCAAACCATGCTACAAGCTGTACAAAGATGCACTTGAATTCGTATGAGGAGGCTTGAGACGATGTCGGTGACAGCGAGTCAGGTCAAAGAATTAAGAGAACGCACCGGAGCAGGGATGATGGAATGTAAAAAAGCCCTCACTGAGGCCGGTGGGGATATGGAAAAAGCCGTTGAAATTTTACGTGAACGCGGTATGGCTACCGCTCAGAAAAAAGCTGGACGCATTGCTGCTGAAGGTGTCATTGAAAGTTACATTCATGCGGGTGGGCGCATTGGTGTTTTGGTCGAGGTGAATTGTGAAACTGATTTTGTAGCGAAGACCGAAGATTTTAAAGCCCTCGCTCGTGAAATTGCCATGCAAATTGCAGCCTACGCGCCCAAATACGTCAGTCGGGAAGATGTTCCTGAAGATGTGATTAACTATGAGCGTGAGATTTATCGTCAACAAGCGTTGAATGAAGGCAAACCCGAGCATATTGCAGAAAAAATGGTTGAAGGTCGTCTTAAAAACTATTTTAAGGAAGTCTGTCTGCTTGAACAGCCTTATATTAAAGACGGTGATAAGACGGTCGAACAACTCGTTCATGAATATATTGCGAAAATCGGCGAAAAAATCGCTGTGCGTCGGTTTGTACGCTATGAACTCGGTGAAGGTCTGGAAAAACGTAAAGATAATTTTGCTGAAGAAGTTATGTCCCAGGTCAAAGGTGACTAATGCATCGTCTTCCCTATCCTACCTGTTTGAAAGGTGGGATAGGGCTTGTTTTAAAGTGTTATGAACATCATCGGTGGAGGGGACTGCATGGAAAAACCGGTTTATCGCCGGGTTGTTTTGAAGTTAAGCGGCGAAGCGCTTGCAGGCACCAAAGGTTATGGACTGGAGGCAAATGTGCTCTCCGATGTTGCACGACAGATCCAATCCATTCATGCGCTCGGTGTCGAAGTAGCCATCGTCGTCGGTGGCGGGAACATCTGGCGCGGTATATCGGGAAGTCGGGAAGGCATTGACCGTGCCACCGCAGATTATATGGGCATGTTGGCAACGGTAATGAACGCGCTCGCTTTACAAGACGCACTGGAGAGACTGGGCGTTCCGACGAGAGTACAAACGTCGATCGAAATGCGTCAAGTGGCCGAGCCATACATTAGACGTCGAGCGATCCGGCATTTAGAAAAAGGGCGCGTCGTTATTTTTGCAGCTGGAACGGGGAACCCTTATTTTTCAACCGATACGACGGCGGCGCTGAGGGCTGCAGAGATCGAAGCAGACGTTATTTTAATGGCTAAAAATAAAGTCAACGGTGTCTATTCAGCCGACCCGCTCATTCATTCGGATGCCCAGAAATACGATGAACTCACCTACCTTGATCTTTTGAACCTTGGTCTTGGTGTGATGGATGCCACGGCATCATCACTTTGTATGGATAATAATATACCGATTGTCGTCTTTTCGATTTTAGAACCCGATAATATTAAGCGTGTCGTTCTTGGTGAAAAAATAGGGACGACCATCAAGGGGGGACCGTCACTCCATGAGTCAGGAAATCGTACGTGAGATCACATCGAAGATGGAAAAAGCGCTTGATGTCTTGAGACAGCATCTCGTCTCTGTACGTGCTGGACGTGCCAATCCTGCGCTTTTAGATAAAATTGTCGTTCACTATTACGGTTCAGATCTTCCACTCAATCAGGTTGCCTCGATTAACGTGCCTGAACCGCGCATGCTGCTAATTAGTCCATGGGATGTGAGCGTACTTCCGGAGATCGAGCGGGCCATACAAAAGTCCGATCTCGGGCTTTCTCCATCCAGCGATGGAAAAGTGATCCGGATTGCCCTTCCTCCGCTTACGGAAGAGCGGCGTAAAGAGCTGGTAAAAGTCGTTCGTAAATATGGGGAAGAGGCCAAGGTGGCGATTCGTAACATCCGCCGTGATGCCAATGATGCCTTAAAGAAAGAAGAAAAAGAAGGTACCCTTTCAGAAGACGAAGCACGTCGTTTGCAAGACCATGTTCAGACACTGACCGACGATCATATTAAAAAAGTCGATGAGATTGTTCGACAAAAAGAAGAAGAAATCATGGAAGTCTAAGGTGCCCCTCGCCATGAGGGGATTTTCTTTAAGAAAGATTTTACATAGTTAAAAGTTGCAACAACGTATAGGGAGAGGCGACGATCGATGCGCTGGATGCGTTGGGTAAGCCGTCTGGCAGGCGGATGGGAAAAAGGTGAAGACATCGTCGATAAGGCCATTCCCCAACATGTGGCGATTATCATGGATGGCAATGGTCGCTGGGCTACGAGGCGTGGTATGCCGAGAATCGCCGGGCATCATAAAGGTATGAACAATGTACGTAACATTGCTTTGGCTGCGCATGATATGGGGATCCAAATTTTAACACTTTATGCATTTTCGACTGAAAATTGGCGGCGGCCGAAAGATGAAGTCGAATTTTTAATGGGCTTACCCGAAGAATTTCTCAATGTTTACTTGAAAGAACTCATTGAAAAGAATGTG
>JAVERJ010000133.1:0-5832 GCA_034007185.1 Candidatus Carbonibacillus sp.
AAGCGCTTTTATGGGCTTGGCCTGGTTCGCACACGCCTTCAAAGAACGAGTGAAACCGTCATCGCGCTCACGCTTTTGGTGATGAACCTGGAGAGGCGACTTCGCCTTCTTTTGTACGCATTTTTAAAATTGTTCTTCAGGCTAGCTCCACCTGTTCAAATAACGACATCATGATTCGTTCAGCAGTCCCTACTTAGAAAATCAAGGTTTTTTGCATGGTTCAAACGGAGTAGAAATAGGAAAAAGAAATCTATACACTCCGTCAGCAGCAGTAGCAGCACCGGTGGTAGCAGTATATTTTATTCCGGGAATAGGGGAAGTCGCTCTTCTGGCAACGGGAGCCATAGTTGTTGGAGGACTTGTGTATTATGCTAGATCGTGGTTGTATGATCAAATTATGCCATATATTATTGCATTTAAAATACCAAAAAGATTGTTGAAAAACGGCAGTACTGTAGATTTAAGTAAGTTCAATCAAAAGATCAGAGGTAAAACGGCTTACAAAGAGGACGGTGGATGGTATATTGAAAAAGATGAAACAGGTCATGGCGGAAGTAAATGGAAACTGAAAAATCCAAGTAATGAAAGGGTAGCATCTCTTGACGAAAACGGTAAAATTTTAAGGGAGTGATGAGGTTGGCAATGAAATTAGATGAAATTTTTCGGGGCAGTAAGGGCATAGAATATTTTTTTGACCAACTAGAAGAGATCAGCGAAAACAGCGACTGCTATCTCCTAGATATACTGCCCATGACCGTTCAGGATCCAGAAAAATACGCTCAGTTTGAACTGGTGTGGGAGCATATCGTTGATGATAAAGATTTCTTAAAACAAAAAGCGTTTTTTGTTGAGGAAGAAAGGTTTATTAGTTTCTTTAAGAAGTTATGGTTATACAATAAAACAAAAGTATATGTACATGAATTCTCCCGTCCTAACGAACGCTTCCTCAAACTTATAGATGTGGAAGAAGAAATTTTTCTTTGGATAAAGAAAAACGCAGGTAAAACGATATCCGTAACATCGATAGACAAGCTAGAACTGCTGATCCGATTAGGAACGAGGGATATTATATCAAACATTTTTGTTTATGAAGATATGGAGATCATTTGCTGGTCGACGGGGGGGTTGGCATGGCGCATCTACTTTAACAAGCCTGATGTGATAGAATTGGTAAAGGACATGGCCAACGTAGAAGGGCTATATTTATATTACCGACAACAGAATACTTGATCTCTGCCACTCTACGATACTATATGCACCTTCTATATGCGCCTCCTATATGCACATCGTCAGGATGAGCGATAAACCGTGAATCAAGTCGGGTGTGAAGTCGACCGAGGGATGGGTTGGATCCCTTTTAGGGTGGCCGATCCGTTTCACGGGCGTCAGGATGCGGGCCGCCTCCCTGGAGGAAGCCAAGGCGATTTTGGACCGGATCCTCTTTGAAGCAGAGGGGGCAAGCGACGCGGCGCTCGTGCCGTGGGGCTGAACGCTTAAGCGCTGGAAGAACGAAATCCTTGCCATTCACATCGGACGGACGACGAATGGCGACACCGAGGGCGTGCACACGAAGATCAAACGGCGGAAACGGATCCGTGATGGCTTCAAACATCGCGAAGGGGTTGTCCGGAAGATGTTTTTGGCCTTTATTCCCTTCGCTCATCGGATCGCCTGATTACACTTCTTGACATGGAGCCCCAAAACTCTTGACCTGATCAGAGATTTTTTAGTATTCTGAGTACAGATGTTGATATTGCCAAAATGTAAAAGAGGGTCATTCGGCAGCGTCGTTTCCGCTATCGCTACGGGAAGTGATTCTTTACGAAGGGCTGATAAAATCCTGAGGGGGTGATTTACACGCCAGGTTAAGAACTGTGTAGTATTAAGGCGGCAGCAGGAAGCAGGAGGTTTCGCGCCAGCGGATGGTGTGCGGTTTGGTCCAGGACCCACACTAACTCACCCGTCGTTTGCTTGCTCCATCCTGCTCAGGCGCAACCATCGCCCAAGCCGAGATGGACAGACACTAAGGAGGATGCTTGGCACCGGAAAGGATGACTTTGGCGTTAAAATTCTTGAATTGAAAATGGGGTCAAATATTATGTTTTTACAATTAAAATTGAATAAGCTGATGATTTCACTGATTTTGTTCGCAGGAGGACTGGCCAGTCTGTTGATTTTAGAAAATCGCTTATCTGGGGCTTCAAGCTTAGTGACAAGTCCTTCAAGTGAAGGTGACCTTGTTGCTGTGCAACAGACTGTTGCCCGGGCTATAGAGGCTCGGTGGCAGCTAATTGTTGATCCACAAGCGAACATAAAACAGTTTTATGATGTGAGCACTTCCGAACAGGAGGAGAACCGGGAGCGCGCTTACGTGAGAAGACATTACTTGGAACCTGCTTTACGTGCTGGGTTTCAGTATTCCAGTGTGAAGGTTCACCCTGTTTTCGAAGGCATTGAGATTGATGGAAAAAGTGCTAAGGTTCGGGCCTTGGTTTCTGTTGAGTATGAGTCCGTGTTTCCGGGGTCGAATGAAGCCGTTATCACTAAGGAGGCGAACATTCCTTATTTGGTCACGTTGACAAAACATAATGGTCAATGGCTGATTATCAGGATGAATTCCCAAGATACGTATTCTAAAAGAGGACAGGAGAGCGGGCTAATCATCGGAGCATCGGGTTTAGAAACATTACCAACTTCGAAAATCGATTGAATTGATGTTCGAATTCAAGGTTTTTACACCTATTGCTCTCGGCACGGGGCTGTCAATTACGCCAATCAATGGTGAAATGGGCGTAACCCGAAGTACCGATCCTTTTCGAATGACTGCGCTAATTTCGTCTCTCAGTCGTTTTATGAAGGAGGTTCTGCTCGGCTAGCTTGGGTGGAATCGTATGTCTGGTGGTATGATACCAAAGGAACTTCGGGTACCAGGTATGATGCGTGGTCCTACAGCTGGTCCGTAGCTCACGATCAAGCGTATCATCTTTCCCGGAATAAGGAGGTGGATGAGCACCGTGGCACGTACGTTTCCAATGCAACTGATCTGCAGCTAGGTGACAGCATCTATTACGATTTTGACGGCAATGGCATCCTGGACCACAGCGCGATTGTCGTTGAGATCAGGAATGGTCAGCCGTATGTCAACTATCATACCAACGATACGTTTCATCGCCATTGGGATTTGGGGGCGAAAACGACACGTTTTCTCCATGTGACAGATTATTATTGGGTTAACTAGTTTCCCCTGAAAAAGTCGGGATTTTAAGCAAAATAAATAAAAATGAATTTGGCCGCTTTGTCAAGGCCGATTTAAAAATCCTCATTGGTCATGCGTCCCCTCTGACGAGACAAATGCTAAAACGATGTTGTATCCTTCTGCTTCTGAATCAGCGGACCCACATGGGACACGGATAGGCCAACGCATCCGCGTCGGATGTTTGAACCGCGCTCACGATCCGTGCGGCGCCTTCTTAAGCCATGCGTCGGTTAGTCATTTCCTGCTTGAAGAAGGACCGTGACGGTCGTACAGCCTTCGGCAACATCGCAGACGGATAAAATGTTTTTTTTGCATCTTGATTAAAACAGTCGATCGTGGTACAATAACAAACGTCGCAGCGAAAACGACCTGATGTGATCATTCCGCAGTAGCTCAATGGTAGAGCACCCGGCTGTTAACCGGGTTGTTGCAGGTTCGAGTCCTGCCTGCGGAGCCATCTGGATAGGTGTCCGAGTGGTCGAAGGAGCACGACTGGAAATCGTGTGTACGGTCAAAAGCCGTACCGTGGGTTCGAATCCCACCCTATCCGCCATGGCATGATATATGTTGATAAAGACAATGATTGGTAAAAACTTTGATGTGCTGTTTACGTACGATGATTGATTGCCATGCATGAAGGTTCGTGTGGTGCTGTGGTGTAGTGGTTAACACACCGGTCTGTCACACCGGAGATCGCGGGTTCAATTCCCGTCAGCACCGCCATGATTGCCCCGGCTCGGTAGCTCAGTCGGTAGAGCAGAGGACTGAAAATCCTCGTGTCGGCGGTTCGATTCCGTCCCGAGCCACCACTTGTCATCTTGATCGATCGAACATTGCCGGTGTAGCTCAATCGGTAGAGCAACTGATTTGTAATCAGTAGGTTGGGGGTTCAAGTCCTCTCGCCGGCACCATTTGCTAACATGCGGACGTAGTTCAGTTGGTAGAACACAACCTTGCCAAGGTTGGGGTCGCGGGTTCGAGTCCCGTCGTCCGCTCCATACGTGCCGGGGTGGCGGAATTGGCAGACGCACAGGACTTAAAATCCTGCGGTAGGAGACTACCGTACCGGTTCAAGTCCGGTCCTCGGCACCATCTTCTTAATGTGTGCCCGTAGCTCAGCTGGATAGAGTGTCTGACTACGAATCAGAAGGTCGGGGGTTCGAATCCCTCCGGGCACGCCATTTTTTATGCCGGTGTGGCGGAATTGGCAGACGCGCACGACTCAAAATCGTGTGGGGTAGCCCCCCGTGTAGGTTCGACCCCTATCACCGGCACCATATGTTTTCTTAAAATATGCTCCAAACATATTATCTTTTAATTACATATAATATCGTTCATCATATTTATCCCCCCCTTCTTAGGGGGGTTTTTATATGATCGTATTATCTTTAATGAACGCTGATAAGACCAAAAGATCCAAACACACTGGCGGAACCATTATGACCATACGCATTTTCTGTTACGGATGATTGATGGGGGTCGGAGGTTGTTGTTCTCCATAAAACAAAAGGATGACGCCAGAAAGTATGAGAACGAGACTGAGGGCTTTGACCCAGGTCATCGGTCTGACATCTGCACCGAGAAGACCAAAATGATCGATGACGGCGCCACCGACAATTTGTCCGAGAATGACGAGTAAAAAGGCCGTTAAAGCGCCGATACGTCCGACAGCTAAAGAAAGCGTACTCACGACATAGACACCGATGAGACCAGAGACAATATAAAATCGGGCGCCATGTGTCAGGGCATGCCACCAGCCCAGTGTGGGGGGATGCTTGGTAAGCCAAAGAAGTGGTGGAATGGTTTGAATGAAGGATAACATCAGTACCATCATGGGTAAGCTTATCAGTCGCGATCCAACCGTATTGGTGATCCCTTGAACGGCAATCAACATCCCAGCTATAAATGCAGCGAGTAAAAACAACCAGGGCATTTTCATCTTCCTTTCTTAACGCCATGCTCATTGTCGCAGATCGGATGATTTTTTGCAAGCATTGCTTGGTCCATGATGAACCTTCTATCAAGCGTTAAGGCTTTTTTCATTTGGAGATTGATCATGTCGACATCGAATCAAACATTTTCATTGATAGAAAAGCGGACACGTGCAGAAATAATAAAATAAAAACACTAGACGAAATAGAATGGATCATGTAGAATAGTAAACGATTAGCATATATGCATCCGAAAATTCTGTCATAAGGATGCGTTTTGATATTATTTGAGGGGGGTTATTGGATGCGAAAACTATGGTTTGCGGCGATGGTGTTTGTGCTCGTCGCCGGTTTAAGTGCTTGTGGCGGAGGGTCAACAACAGGGAGTGCGGACAAGATTAAAGTCGGACTGAACATGGAGCTTTCTGGGAATGTCGCCTCTTATGGGGAATCTGGTGCCAATGGTGCTATTTTGGCGGCAGACGAGATTAATGCAAAAGGTGGTATTGACGGTAAAAAGATCGAGATTGTTAAGTTTGATAACCGTTCGGATGCTTCCGAGTCCACAAACGGTGCCCTGCGTCTGATGCAACAAGATAAAGTATCCGCAATCATCGGATCGGCGACTTCGAATAATACCAAAGC
>JAVERJ010000134.1:0-5774 GCA_034007185.1 Candidatus Carbonibacillus sp.
ACCCCGTGATGCGCCTGTGACAAGCGCTACTTTCCCTTGAAGATCCTTTTGCCAAAGTGCATCATGCATCGACGTCCCCTCCTTTCCCATCCTTTAGACTAAATCCATAATGACTTTACACAACTTTACACATATACTTGTCTTCATCCATTGGATGAGCGTATATACGCTTCAATGTCCTCAGGGGTCGAAAGCGTATACACCGTTACATCTGGAGCAATCTTTTGAATCAACCCCTTCAAAACCGAACCGGGCCCGATTTCTACAAACGTATCGACCCCCCAATGAACCATATGCTGAATCGTATCAATCCAGCGAACCGGTTCCACCAATTGTTTCACCAGAAGTGACTGCGCATCAGCAACCTGCTCCACCGGCTCCGCAGTCACATTCGAGACGATGGGCATCGTAAGGGTGTCCCACGGCTCTTCACGCAGCGCTTCCAAAAGGGGAGCTTGCGCTTCGGCCATGAGTGGCGAGTGGAACGCCCCGCTGACTTTTAAAGGTATGAGTCGACGCACACCGATATCGGCCTTTTTCAGCGCTGCTTCTGCCGCGTCCAACCCTTTTTCTGTACCAGATATCACTACTTGACCAGGCGCATTGAGATTGGCCGCCACGACAACTTCTTCCGCCGGTAAAATAGCGGGAAGTGTGGCCAAGACGCGTTCAATCTCCGGTAACGCACCACCTAAAACAGCGCGCATCCCACCCCCTTTTTTTTCTCCAGCCATGTGCATCAATGCCCCGCGGCGAGTTACGATACGCAGGGCACTTTCAAAGGTCAATGCCCCACTCGCGTAATAAGCGCTGTACTCACCGAGGCTGTGCCCAGCAAGAAAATCAGCCCTTGCTTTTTCTTCATGCCCCAACGCCTTCGCACGCCGTTTGAGCCTATCATAAAGCAATGCACTCGTTACGAAAAGCGCTGGTTGGGCTCGATCGGTACGACGGAGATCGTCTTCTGGTCCTTCTGCAACCAATTGGGACAAAGAAAAACCAACGATCTTATCCGCTTTCTTTAATGTTTCTTGCGATACAGGGTCTGCCGCGATCAGGGCATCCAGCATACCCACCGTTTGCGAACCTTGACCTGGAAAGACAAAGGCGCGTTTGGACACATCCCTCACCTCATGATCTTACGGTTTCTCAGCTATGATCGACACCGGTGCCAGGTGCGCTCCATCTTAAAACAAGGGCGCCCCACGTGAGTCCAGCGCCAAAGCCGACCATCAACAGATAATCACCCGGCTGAATTTTACCGTCCCGCACCACTTCATCCAGCGCAACTGGAATCGATGCTGTAGACATATTGCCAAAACGATCGAGATTGACGATGACTTTTTCTTCTGGAAGTCCAAGCCGCTCCCGTGCAGAATCAATGATACGCAGGTTGGCTTGATGAGGAACAAGAAAATCGATGGACGATTTGGTAAGACCGGCTTTTTCAATCACTTCATCAGAGGCTTGATTCATGACACGCACTGCAAACTTAAAAACTTCCCGTCCGTTCATTTTCAGGTAATGCAGGCGGTCATCGACTGTTTTATGAGAGGCCGGAAGCCGGGAACCACCCGCTGGAAGTTTCAAAAGTTCTCCACCCGAACCATCCGAACCAAGCACAAAGGCGCGCACACCTTCATCTTCAGGCACCGGACCTAAAACAGCGGCGCCAGCACCATCCCCAAAAAGCACACACGTATTGCGATCTTGCCAGTCGGTGATCCTAGAGAGCGTCTCTGCACCGACGACGAGCACATACCGATACACACCATTTTCAATAAACTGCGCTGCAGTGGCTAAGGCGTAAATAAAACCGGAACAGGCAGCAGCTTGATCAAAGGCCGCGGCGCGACGCGCCCCGAGTCGATCTTGCAAGATGTTCGCCGTCGAAGGAAAGGCTGTATCTGGTGTTATCGTCGCTACAATGATGAGATCAAGCGCTTCCGCATTTAGACCCGCTGCGTTAAGCGCACGCCGTGACGCTTCATATGCGAGATCAGACGTCGCCTGATCTTCACTGGCAATGCGTCGTTCACGAATGCCCGTACGCGTTCTTATCCATTCATCGCTCGTATCGACCATTTTTTCTAAGTCAAAATTGGTAAGGATACGCTCTGGTACATACGAACCTGTCCCAATGATTCCGGCACGATAGGCTTTTTGCATATCGATCGTCCCTCTCTCTCAAACATCGTGTAATGACCGTGATCATAGAGCGGCGTGTTACGACTGTGCAGTGTCTTCCCGAAGAATCGCATACATGTTCAGTGCCTCCGTGAGCATCAAAAGCAAATCGTGTTCGACGGCGTGGTACGCTTGTTGCATGGCGGCGTGAATGGCTGAAGCATCACTTGAGCCGTGGGCTTTGATGAGCGGGAGCTTCAACCCTAGAAGGGGTGTCCCACCATATGCCTTATAATCCAGTTTTGCTTTTAACTGCTTTAGACTCGAAGAAGCAAGAAGTGCACCAACCTTGCTCAACATGCCGGCCATGAGCGCTTCTTTTAACATACCAGAGATGGCCAAGGCCACACCTTCTGTCGTCTTTAAAAAAACATTGCCCGTAAATCCGTCTGTCACCACGACATCGGCTTGATCAAACATGACGTCGCGCGCTTCGATATTTCCAATAAATTGAAAAGACGGCGTGCGTTGGGACAGGTCGTTGATCAGATCATATGCACCTTTGGTGAGAATATTCCCCTTTCCCGGCTCAGTCCCAATGTTCAGAAGGGCGACGCGCGGATGCGAACGTCCCATCATTTTTTGCGCATAAAGGGCACCAGCCAAAGCGTACTGACCAAGATGTTGGACTTTGGCATCGACGTTTGCTCCAACATCGAGCACGAGCACTCCCTGACCGCTTAAAGTCGGCAAAATCGGGGCAAGCGCTGGGCGATCCATGCCCGGCATCCGTCCCAAGATAAAAAGTCCAGCCGCCACAAGCGCACCGGTTGACCCCGCTGAGATCAATGCATCGATCTTCCCGTCGGCCAATTCGCTGACACCTTTTACAAGTGAGCTTTCTTTTTTACGTCGCACAGCACGAACAGGTTCTTCTTCGACCAAAATGACTTCTGTACTGTGCACAATGGTAAGCCGCCCAGAATCGAGAAAAGAGTGAATCGGATAACGATCGTTGAACGATTGGAGCACCGCTTGAACAGAGGCTTCCGCTCCATATAAGACCACCGTGAGATCGTCGTACTGCTTCAAACCGATCAGTGCCCCTTCAACCACAGCATCCGGGGCATGATCCCCACCCATCGCATCCAAACCAATGCGCATCCACTCACCCTCTTCCATCCGCTTAGGAAGGTTCGAATGTCCTTCGCATACCGATTATGTCCTCTTTTGCAAAGCATCTTCATGCTTCATCAATACAACGGTCCATATGCCCTCCAAAACAGTTCTCGAAGCGACTGTTCCCTTGACTGCGATCTCCCGCCGCATGCCCACGATCTTAAGTACGGTTGCTTCCATAACAACGATCTGTCCGAGTTCAACAGGGGATAAAAATTGAAGCGATACCGCTCCCGTCAGCGCCCAGTCCGCATCGGTGACTGCAATCGCCAGTGAATTTGCTTGTGCAAACAAGATATGACCTCGCGCGATCCGCGAACGCGTAAAAACATGTTCCGCCTCAATACGCAAAACAGAGCGAGCATATACATCGCGTTTGAGCGCTTCGACTTCACCAATGACATCTCGTTCTTCTAAAGCACGTAAGCGATCAAAATGGCGTACAGCAACATCTTTTAACCGCTCACGCACTTCGGGAATTCCCAATGTCAAGCGATCGAGGCGAATGGTCTGCACACTGACCCCAAAATGCGTCGCGAGCTCCGCATCTGTTAAAAAAGGGTTTTCTAAAATGAGTCGCTTGAGCGCATCTTGTCGTTTCTCTTTTCGTTTGCTCCGCAACTTATCCACCTCATCTGTGATCCGCCGACAGACTGTGTCGTAAGCGCTCAGTCACGTTACCCATATGCACGGTTATGCACGCCTAGCATTGTTCACATCGTTCCATCCATGTTTATTAGTACCAGGTACTAAGTATAGTCTATAAAAAAAAGAGGCGTCTTTCAAGCATGTCTATGCGCAAATCGCCCCTTTTTGCTAAAACTTATTTTTCAACGACTTGCCGACCTTTATAAAAACCACAATGGGGGCAGACACGATGGGCGAGTTTCCACTCCCCACATTGTTCACACTGCACCATTCCAGGCAACTCTAACTTATAATGCGTACGACGTAGGCGCTTACGCGTCTTGGATGTCCGTCGAAACGGTACTGCCATCTTTTGTCCCTCCTTTATCCCAGAAAGCCCTGAAATCTTCGCAGGGCATTTAATGCTTTTCAAAAAAAGCTTTGAGCCCTGCAAGCCGTGGATCGATCCTATCCCGCTCGCATGCGCACATCGCCACATTTAAATCCGTACCGCACACCGGACACAGCCCTTTGCAGTCTTTTTGGCACAGACCAAATGGATCGGGTAAAATACGCGCCCACTCGTGTAAAATCTCGACAAGCGGTATCTCATCCGTAGGAATCCATTCAAAATCAGCATTTTCAACCAAGGCATCGGTTTGCGGTGGCGTTCCTTGAACAAAACGTTCCTGAAGATCGGCTTCAATCGTCTCCGTAAAAGGTTTTAAACATCGTACACACGGACGTGTTACCGTAAAACGGAGCGTACCAAAGAGAGCAACCGCTCCGTCTTCATAGCGGGCATGGCCGCGAAACTGAAGCGGGCTCATCGTGTAGCCTTCTTCTTGAGTAAAATGAGGCGGTGGTACTTCTAACTGGAGCGGCACGTGGGCGCCGCCTTTAGCCCGAACTCCGGAAAATGTAAGCTCCACGGTCATCACCCCAGACAACATGAATCATTATACCTTCCATAACGCACTTCTGTCAAGGAAGTTCCGATCGATGCAAGCGTAGATAAAAGCTGGTGAGAAACACACGATCATGCTATGATCTAAATAACATCTAACATGACGCAGAGGAGTATACGATGATGACAGAAACACATTATGAAAAAGTCGCCACACTCAATGATGTTTTCGAAGCACAACTTTTAGAAGCGGTACTTAAAGAACGTCAAATCCCATACATCCTACGTTCATACGAAGACGAAGCATACGGCGGTTTATTTCAATTGACGCATGGTTGGGGATCCATTGAAGCGCCGCCTGAACATGCAGCCACCATTCGTGCGCTTCTCGAAGACATCCGCCAAGCATAAAAAAAATAAATAAATAAAATAAAAACCACCGCAAGCGGTGGTCAGTGGCCGTAAGGAACACTGTAAGCCAGTTTCTGTACTTCCGTACTGCAACCGGGCGCCACCCCTCGTACAGAAGCCGTAGTCATCTATCTATCGGGTCTAGACCCGATCCCTCCGCTGATTCCGTTTCTCTTTGGAGGGCTCCCCTACCATTATTTGGGTTTCTCGCTTGTGGGGTTTACCGCGTTCCACCCTTTCGTCGCCGAAAGGCTCGTCTCTGTGGCACTTTCAGGCTACTCAAGACTCAAAGAGTCTTTTTCACCGCCGTCAGCACCATCACCTTCTGTGATCTTATACTTAAGTATAAGAGACAGAAAGCATCGTGCTGCCCCGATTTGCATCGGGCACAAACACTCCGGGCATCGCAGCCCGGGCGAGTCTGGACTTTCCTCTACAGAGCATGCTTCACACAGATCGAACGATCGTGATAAAAGCGTTTTGCTCTGCAGCGACTACGCGTGTTCCTTACATATTTTTGAAT
>JAVERJ010000135.1:0-5758 GCA_034007185.1 Candidatus Carbonibacillus sp.
CGCCAAAAAGGAAGCGGGATCGGCCTTTATAATGTTAATCAACGATTGATCCGTCTGTTTGGACCGCAAGCGGAACTCATGCTTCGGAATCTTCCGGAAGGGGGCGGAGAGGTGATGTTTACCATTCCTTGTATGCGTCAAGAGCATCTCGACGGTCACAATCGAGACGTCCTTGTGGATGGAGAAAGGAGGCACCGTTATGCGCGTCCTCATCGCCGATGATGAGCCACTCGCCCGTGAAGAGCTTGTTTACATTTTAAGCCGCATCAGCGATGTTAACGTTGTTGCCCAAGCGGCTGATGGGCATGAACTTTTAGTTTTGCTCAAAGCAGAAGCGATCGATGTCGTTTTTTTAGATATTCAAATGCCGAAACTGACGGGTCTGGCTGTCATGCATGCCTTATATGCGCTTGAGAAGGCACCCCCACTGTTTGTGTTTGTGACAGCGTATGATGAGTATGCAGTACAAGCTTTTGAACTGGAGGCTGTTGATTATGTGTTAAAACCGTTTGATGAAGCGCGCGTGATGCGGGCCTTGGGTAAGGTTCGTCGGCTTCTTGCAGCCAAAAATGAAAGACCGAATGAAGTGAATGCTACGGGATATCTCGATAAAATGGAGGAGGCGCGGAGCGTTGTGCCACCTTCTCGCACTGTGCGCTT
The DNA here is from genome assembly GCA_034007185.1 of Candidatus Carbonibacillus sp. Taxonomy (GTDB): domain Bacteria; phylum Bacillota; class Bacilli; order Thermicanales; family DSM-22653; genus Carbonibacillus. Next base: position 661 of record JAVERJ010000135.1, read on the forward strand.
GGTCATTGATGAAGGGGAACGGCTTGTTGTCTTAAACCCGAGCGAGGTGGTCTATGCTGTACGTGAAGGTAGAGGGATTCAGATTCACACGGAAACCCAGACGGTTGAAAGTCGTATGACGTTAAGCGAACTGGAAGAAAAATTGAGCGGTCAAGATTTTTTGCGCGTTCATCGCAGTTATCTTGTGAACCTTGATTATATTGAAGCGATAACACCTTGGTTTAATGGTGCTTATACGTTATTGTTACGAGATTCGGCGCGATCGACAGTTCCGGTAAGTCGGTCGGCAGCAAAACATCTGTTTGAGCGTTTAGGTCGAAGCTAAATGCTTTTTTGCATGTGATTGGTCATTCGTTCTTGGTTGAAGGCATTTTAAGCGAACTTTACGACATTTGACGCGCGAATGGCCCACGCGCGTTTTATTTTTTGTTATGATACTTTGCAAACGCTACCAAGCGATGGTTTGTTGATCGTACAGGTACTACCAAGTGATGATCTGTGATGTCGAGCGTGGTAGGGTTTGAGTCAAAAAAACAAAAAATTTTTAAAGGAGTGAATCGTTATGGCGGAGATTGCAGTGGGTATGCCGGAAAAGGATCAACCGTTACAGAATGAAGTGAGTTCGGCGAAGTTTGCTCAAATCGCTCGCTCCCAAGAATTTAGAGCGCTCCGCCGAGCAAAATTGACGTTTATTTGGCCTGTCAGCTTGCTCTTTATCGTTTTTTATCTGCTTTTACCACTTCTTGCCGGTTATGCCAAGCCGTTGATGTCTCAGTATGTTGTTGGTTTTATCACGTTTGGTTATGCTTATGGGCTCATTTATTATTTGATCGCTTGGGGTTTGGCCTTTTTATATGTGATCGTCGCTCGACGCTTTGATCGTGCGGCGGAGAAGATCGCGCGTAATTTTGTCGGTCGAAAGGATGGGCGGTGAGACGATGAAGATCATCGGGATTGCGCTTTTTTTTGCGATTATATTATTGACCATGTATATTACGTATTGGGCTTCAAGACGGGTCAAAGGGACAAGTGAGTTTTATGCTGCAGGGCGTTCACTCACTGGCGCACAAAACGGACTAGCGATTGCCGGTGACTATTTAAGTGCTGCTTCTTTTTTAGGGATCGCCGGTTTGGTTGCATTAAACGGTTATGATGGTTTTATGTATGCGGTCGGTTGGCTGATGGGGTATATTGTCGTGCTATATCTCGTAGCCGAGCCACTTCGGAATTCGGGTAAATATACACTAGCCGATGTGCTGTCGTATCGTTTAAAAGCTGTGCCGGTGCGCACGGCAGCGGCGATCGTGACGCTTACAATCAGTGTATTTTATATGGTCGCCCAGATGGTCGGGGCTGGAGCGATCATTCAATTGCTGGTAGGAATCCCGTATGAGTGGGCTGTGGTCTTTATTGGGGCCATGATGATCATCTATGTTGTTTTTGGTGGCATGTTGGCAACGAGTTGGGTACAGATCATTAAAGCTGTTTTGCTGATGAGTGGTACACTTTTAATTGTGCTGTTGCTCGGCATGATCTTTTCATTTAACCCGTCGAAACTTTTTGAGGCGGTGGCGACCGGACAAGGCGCTGAATTTTTACAGCCGGGGAAACTATACAAAAATCCGATCGATCTTTTTTCACTTGGGATCGCCCTTGTGTTGGGGACGGCTGGATTGCCGCATATTTTGATCCGTTTTTACACCGTGCCGACGGCACGAGAAGCAAGAAAATCGGTAATTTGGGCCATGATGATCATCGGTATTTTTTATCTTTTGATTACCTTTGTCGGCTTTGGGGCGATGGTTTTGGTTGGACCGGATGCCATTCGGGCAGCGGATAAAGGTGGCAACATGGCTGCGCCACTTCTGGCTGAATATTTAGGCGGTGGGGTTGGTACGTTTGGTGGAGAACTCTTTATGTCGGCCATTGCGGCTGTATCGTTTGCAACCATTGTGGCCGTGGTCGCTGGACTTGTGATCGCCGCCTCAGGTGCTTTTGCCCATGATATCTATACAAATGTTATTAAAAAAGGCGCGGTGGATGAGAAAAAACAATTTCTTGTGGCGCGGTATACAGCGCTTACGATTGGTGCGATTTCAATCATTCTCGGCATTTTAGCCAAAGGACAAAATGTCGCTTATTTGGTTGCATTGGCTTTTGCTGTTGCTGCGAGCGCCAATTTACCCGTGATTCTATTTTCTTTATATTGGAAACGGTTTAACACGGCTGGAGCGGTGAGCGGGATGATCGTCGGTGCCATAACCGCTGTTGCTTTGGTGATGATGGGTCCGAGTGTGATGGGGAAAGAGGCCATTTTTCCACTGGCGAATCCTGGTGTGGTGAGTGTTCCAGTAGGGTTTCTGACGTCGTGGATCGTAACGCTGATAACGCCACCAGAAAAAACGCTCGAAGCGCGTTTTGAGGAGCTTTCGGTCCGGTCTCAGACCGGGATTGGTGCAGAAATTTGAGCAAATATGGTAAAATATTTTGCATAAGCGTTTTCATTTAGCTAGATTTTATAAGAAGATTATGTTAAAATAGGCTTATTCGACGAGACAGAGTCGCCTTGATGTATGAATTGTTGAACAGTATGACGATGCCGCAAGGGCTTATCACATCATGCGCTCTGCACGCGACGCCTGAGGGGCTTTGATGCTACGTTCAGGCAGGGGTGACGAAAGCTTTGGATAACGTTAAAACGATAAGGAGGTGTTGACCCACCCAAGCCAGTAGACTTTTTAACGAAGTCTAGAGAGCGCATACCGATAGGGTGGGGTTTGAAATGACGGAACATCATGAAGCGAAGATGCAGGACGAACGTATCATGCCTACCGTTAAAGACGCGAATATGCCAGATTATGAAGAAGCGTACCGCACCTTCCGTTGGGAAGATGTAGAAAAAAATTTCAGTTGGCACACAACTGGGAAAGTCAATATGGCTTATGAAGCGATTGATCGGCATGCCCTCGGCGACAAAAAAGATAAAATTGCGCTTTATTACAGTGATGTCAATCGCGATGAATCGTACACATTCGCCGAGATGAAAACGCTCACTGATCGCTTTGCCAATGTGCTTAAAAGTATGGGCATCGAAAAAGGTGATCGGGTCTTTATCTTTTTGCCGCGCAGCCCTGAGACGTATGTTAGCCTCTTTGGTATCATTAAAATCGGTGCTGTGGCCGGTCCATTGTTTGAAGCGTTTATGGAACAAGCGGTGAAAGATCGTCTGGAAAATAGCGAAGCTGTGGCTATTGTCACGACACCGGAACTTCTCCCGCGTGTACCCTACAAGGAGCTTCCTCATCTAAAACATGTGATTTTGGTCGGGGCGCAAGCGGATGATGTGCCACCCTCTGAAGCTGATACGATGTTTTATAGTTATGATGCGGAGATGGCTCGTGCTTCTTCAGATTTAGATATCACATGGGTCGATCGCGAAGATGGTCTCATCCTCCATTACACGTCGGGTTCGACGGGGAAACCTAAAGGGGTCTATCATGTGCATAACGCGATGATCCACCATTATCAGACAGGAAAATGGGTGCTTGATTTTAAAGACGAAGATATTTACTGGTGTACGGCAGATCCAGGGTGGGTGACCGGTACGAGCTACGGCGTTTTTTCACCATGGTTAAACGGGGTGACGACGGTCGTACGCGGTGGCCGTTTTAATCCAGATGATTGGTATGCTACGATCGAAAAATACAAGGTTACCATCTGGTATAGCGCACCGACAGCATTTCGCATGTTGATGGGTGCTGGTGAAGATGTCATCAAAAAATACGACCTCTCCAGTGTGCGTCATATCTTGAGTGTGGGTGAACCACTGAATGCCGAGGTTGTGCGGTGGGGGATGAAAGCATACGGTCAACGCATTCATGATACTTGGTGGATGACAGAAACGGGTGGACAGCTTATCGCCAATTATCCTTCGATGCCTCTTAAGCCCGGTTCGATGGGTCGACCATTTCCGGGGATTCAAGTGGCCATCTTGGATGATAACGGGGAAGAAGTGCCGCGGGGAGAAGTCGGGAACTTATGTATCAAAACGCCCTGGCCGGCGATGATGCGAAAAATCTGGAAAAATGAAGCAAAGTATAACGAATACTTCAAATTTCCGGGATGGTATCTCTCTGGTGACGTGGCCAAGATGGACGAGGACGGGTATATCTGGTTCCAAGGGCGGGCCGATGACGTTATTATGACCGCTGGAGAGCGGGTTGGTCCGTTTGAGGTCGAAAGTAAGCTCGTTGAACATCCTGCGGTGGCTGAAGCTGCGGTCATCGGTAAGCCAGATCCTGTCCGTGGAGAGATCATTAAAGCCTTTGTAGCCCTTCGGGTCGGATATACGCCTTCTGATGCACTGGCTGAAGAACTAAAGCAGTTTGTCAAAAAAGGCTTGGCGGCCCACGCTGCACCGCGCGAAATCGAATTCAAAGACGCGCTGCCCAAAACACGGAGCGGAAAAATTATGCGTCGTGTGCTTAAAGCTTGGGAGTTGGGATTACCGACGGGTGATCTTTCGACGATGGAAAAGTAAGATAATATGACCCAGTTTTTCATAGATCCATCAAGACATCGGTAGACTTATCAGCCTCTATATGCTGTTCTCACTTATGACGATTAACAACGTAAGTGGGAACAGCTTTTTTATATTTTCTGCATAGGTCTTGACAAATGAAAGCGGATACATTATCGTCAATATAAGAGTATCATATCCTTAATTACTCGATGATTCAAATAATACGATCATATCCGGTGCATTGATCATCGCTGTGCAGCATACTTTGTTATAAAGCGATGATGGGCCGAACATCTTGATCAGTTCTTTTTTTGGTAGGAGAGGAGGACGTCGATGACGACAGCCGGTCGGGCGATGGTACGTGCGTTTCAAACGCTCGGAATCGATCTTGTAACAACGGTCCCAGGAGAAAGTTTTTTAGAAGTATTGGATGCCTTGTATGATGCAACAGATATTGCAACCCTCACCTTTCGGCATGAGAGTGGTGCAGCATTCATGGCTGAAGGGTATGCCAAGATGCGTGGTCGCCCTGCTGTGGTCATGGCAACGAGAGCTGTTGGTGCAAGCAATCTTGCG
>JAVERJ010000136.1:0-5734 GCA_034007185.1 Candidatus Carbonibacillus sp.
ACGTTTTGAATCACGTTGGAATAATGCTGCTCCATTGCCTATAAACATCGATAAAATCGCAAAGATGGTAAAGATCATCCAGATGCTCGTATCGAGTCGTTGATCTACTGACGGCATTTGAAAAGACGCGACGCGCCAAATAAAAAACAGATGGACAAGCAGAGCAAAACCTGCAGCCTTGGATACAAACGCTAAAAAGGCTGTAACAGCTGTCGGCGCTCCTTGATAGACGTCTGGTACCCAACTATAAAATGGGAAGCTAGCCAGTTTAAAAGATAGTCCCCCCAGAACCAAAATCGCACCGATAAGCATCAGCCACTTAGCATAAGCCAACTCTGGGAGCATCATGGTTTGCATCATCTTCCATAGATTGGTTGTGCCGGTGATGCCGACGAGGAGCGCAGCACCAAAAGCTAAAAAAGCCGTAGCAACCGCACCGGATATCAGATATTTAAAAGCACCTTCAAGAGATGTTAGACGTGTTCGATGAAAGCCAACAAGCGCATACGAAGCGATTGAGAGCGTTTCGAGCGCTACAAACAACAAAACAAAATCGGTTGCTGAAACGAGCACCATCGCCCCTAAAAAAGAAAGTAAAAAAAGTGCTAATGCTTCACCTTGTCCTTTACGCCATTCGACGTTTTGATCATCAAGCGCAAGCAGCAAAACAAAAAACAGGGCAGCGCTTAAAAAAAGTTTCATCAAAAGCGCAAAGCCATCGGTGATAAAAACGCCTGCCAATGAACTGACATCTTGCTCAGTTTTCATAAACATGGCGATGATCGAGAGCATACTCATAAAAAGTCCGATCAGCCCTACACCATAGATCCACCGTCGGTCGATATGGATCGGTAAAACCAGATCGATGACCACGACGATAACAGCAGTCAGAAGAATGATCGACTCTGGCCAAATAAGCTCCCAAGGCAAACGCAACAAAACGTCAGTCATCGACGGATCCCTCCAACCCTTTTTCTATCAACAATCGATTGAAGACTCATGTCTATCTCTTCATCGCCCATGGATTAAAGAAAGAGTATCCATACAAGGAGAAACACTATAAAAATTGCTGTAAGATACGTATAGCGCTGAATATGGCCATTATTGAGACGCGAAGCGACCCAACCTATCCCTTTAGCCGTATAAGCGCTGACGTAAACGAGCCCCTCCACAATGTAACGATCCAACCACAGAGAAAGACGACCCAAAAACATCGCCACGGCGATGACCACTTTTTCATAGAAGGCATCGATAAAAAAGCGTTCTTTTAAAATCGTATAGACCACGCGCCGCCGATCTGTCAAAAGACAATACAACGATCCTCGCACAAAAACAACATACGCCCAGATAAGCGCAAAAAGGCTTAACGCAACAGCGACCGGCGCAACCCACATCGTCCCCGAAGGCGCATGCCGCATCCCCAAAAATGTCGAGTAAAGTTGTGACATATCAAGTTCTAACACAGAAGTCAAAAGTGTGATCAACACAAGACCATATAACGTCCATTGCATCGATCTCGGCACCGAATCTTGTTGCTCACCGCGCGGCTGGCCTAAAAACGCAAGAGAAAACAATCTCCCCATATAAAATGCCGTCAAAAAAACTGTAATGAGCAACACCCATCCAGCAAAGGAGCCGCTTACAAATGCTTGCCCTAAGATGCGTTCTTTAGAAAAATAGCCAGAAAGTGGAGGTATTCCAACAAGTGCAAGGGTACCTATCAAAAAGATCGTTCCTAAAACGGGATACCGTCGATACAATCCACCCATCCGCTCTAGGTTGTATGTGCCTGTGAGCGCAAAGACGGCACCCGCTGATAAAAAGAGTAGGGCTTTAAAAAAAGCATGTGTTGTTAAATGATACATCGCTGCTTCAACGCTACCCAGCCCCAGCGCTGTCATCATATACCCCAGCTGACTGACTGTCGAATAAGCCAGAACTTTTTTCATATCGGTTTGCACAACGGCTAGGATGGCAGCCATAAGGGCCGTGATGCTACCAATCCAAGTCACGAACAACAAGGCATACGGAGACGCTTCAAACACTGGAAACATGAGTGCGACCAAATAGACGCCAGCTGCAACCATGGTCGCCGCATGGATCAAGGCAGATACCGGTGTGGGACCTTCCATAGCATCCGGTAACCAAACGTGTAGCGGGAACTGACCGGATTTACCCATCGCCCCTAAAAAAAGCAATAGCGACAAAACCGTGGCCACATCTGAACCCACCGTTCCATTTAAAAACGCAGTACGTATCGTTTCAATGTCTAACTGTCCAAACACATGATACGTATAAATCATCCCAATAAATAAACCGATATCCCCAAAACGCGTCACCAAAAAAGCTTTTAGAGCTGCTTTGCGCGCCGCCGGTCTTTCCGTATCAAAACCGATCAAAAGAAACGAAGCCGCCCCGACAAGCTCCCAAAATATATAGAACATGATGAGATTGGGCGAAAACACAAGCGCCAGCATCGCACCTGTAAACAAAGCCAAATATTGATAATATCGAGCGATGCGCCCGTCCCCTTGCATATAACCGATCGAATACACATGAACCAAAAAGCTGATGGTTGTGACGATCACACTCATCCACGTTCCGAGCATTGAAGCCCAAAATGATATTGAAAAGGTGCGATCGCCTAGGACAAGCCAAGGCATTTCAGGTGTCACCACCGCGCCATGGGAACGGACATACCAGAGCAAATATAAAGAAGCGATCCACGCGACCCCCATCAAAAATGTGGCCACGAATGCCGCGATACGTTCTAATACGCGCCCAAAAAGTGACAAAAGGAAAAACGTTATCAGTGGCGCCCCAAGTAAAACCAATATCGACTGAACGGCCAAGCGTGGCCCTCCTTTCTTTCTATCATCGCATCTTTTTATGAACCTTTTTATATGCACCTTTTTTATGCACTCAATGTTTCATCATTCGAAAACCATCGACGTTAGAATCAGGTTTTAATCGATAAAGCGCAATGACGATGGCCAGACCAACCGCAATCTCGGCGGCGGCCACTGCGAGAATGACAAGGGCAAAAATCTGCGCACCCATGCCGGGCATGCTCGGGAAATCATGTTCTAACAAACCGAGGCTCGCTGTTCCAAAGTGATATAACGCTGTAAACACGATCAACGAACTTAACAACATCACCTCTACTGCTAGCAAAAGGACAACAGCATTTTTTCGTGTGAGTGCTATATACAGTCCCATCGAAAACAACAAAGCTGCAAGCAGCATGTACGGTGAAACATCCCCTGACATATGCATCCCATCCTTTCGATCATTTAAAAACAAGCTACTCTTTTGCCAAAAAAACGGCAGCAATCAGCGCACCTAAAAGAAGGACACCCATCAACTCAAATGAAAGCACATACATCGGTGAAAACAACACTTCGCCCAGTGCTTTCCCGCTGACCGGCGGCTGAGGCGAACCTGACATAAAAAGCGGTGTTTTCGCAATCGCCAGATACATCACCGCAAAAAAACCGATCGGCGGTACGAGCGCTGCATACTTTTTTAAATTCCACCTTCGTTCTGTTGGATCGATCGTATCATGGCGCGTGAGCATAATCGAAAAAACAGCTAAAATCGTCACCGCACCCACATAAACGATGATCTGCACCACGCCTAAAAAAGGCGCCCCGAGGACAAAAAAGATCGCTGCCAAACCAATAAACGTAAGTGTTGCAGAAAAAATCATATGCAGCACGCGACTTACGGCCATCAACAGCACAAGGCCTAACAGGGTGACAAAAGCCAAAGAAAAAAAGATCATTATGCTTTCCACGGCAAATTCACCTCACGCACACGCTTGTCATTCTCATCCAACCACTTCATATCTTTGTGCAATTCATCCCGTCGATAGCTGGCCAATTCAAACTGCCCGGTCATGACAATCGCCTCGGTCGGGCACACTTCTGTACAAAAATCACAAAGGATGCACAGCTCAAAGTTAATATCAAAATACGCCAATACTTTTCCTTTTTTTTCTGGATCAGGATGGGGCTTCCCTTTTAAATCAATGCACTGTGTTGGACAGACGTTCATACATTGATTGCAAACGATACATTTATCTGGATACAGTTTTTGAATACCGCGAAAACGATTCGGAAATTCATAAGGTTCATACGGATAAAACGAAGTCACTTTCGGTTTTAACATTTGTTTAAAAGTTACACCTAACCCTTTCATCAAACCCGTACCGTACATCGTTTTCGCCTCCTATGTGCGTGATTGTGTTAAATAAGTACCGCTTAACCGGTAAAACCCAAGTATTTGATCAAAGACGTCAACACAATATTTAAAATGGCCAGCGGCATAAGAACTTTCCAAGAAAACGTCATCAACTGGTCGATACGAACGCGTGGAAACGTTGCTTGCAACCAAAACGGTAGATAAGCAAAAAACAAAGCTTTAATCGCCAGCCAGACAACACCTGGAATAAAACTGAGCGCTGGATGCGGTGGTAGCCATCCCCCAAAATACAAGAGAGCGATGAGTGTACCCATGGCGAACAAATACACGTATTCAGCGAGCATAAAAAAGGCAAAGCGAAAACCGCTGTATTCTACAAAATACCCTGCGATCAATTCAGATTCGGCTTCCGTCAGATCAAAGGGTGTTCGGTTGAGTTCTGCAAGGGCAGCGATGTAAAAGACGACAAACCCTAAAATTTGTGGAATAACATACCAACTTGTCGTTTGTGCCGTAACAATGTCGTATAGATTCATACTCCCTGCCAGCATGACAACCCCTAACGCGGCCAAAACGAGAGGAATCTCATAACTTATCATCATCGCTGCTGCGCGCATCGCGCCGATCAGTGACCATTTATTGTTCGATGACCACCCGCCCATGATCACACCGATCGAGGATAACCCAGCAACCCCGATATAAAAGAGCAATCCCACATCGATTTGTGTAAAGACAATGCTTTCTGAAAGCGGTAGCACCGAAAAAACGATAAAAGCTGGGGCGAAGGCAACAACCGGCGCTATTAAAAATAACGATTTATCGACGTTATTTGGGATAAAGCTCTCCTTGACGAGCAGTTTTAAAACATCAGCGATCGTTTGCAGAAGCCCAAACGGTCCGACGTGTTTGGGACCAATGCGATTTTGCATCCAGCCGAGTAATTTTCTTTGGATGTAAATCGCATAAGTGACCAAACCGAGTAAGAGATTGAGCAAAATAAAGGCAAAAACAGCTATACCGATCAGATGCGTCAGCGTCATCGGTTGCATCAGCCATTCGCGCATTCAAGCATCGACCTCCCCCAAGACAATATCGATCGAGCCAATAATGGCGACCATGTTGGCTATATTTTCGCCAAGCAACAGTTTGGGCAAAATCTGTAAATTGACAAATGAGGGACGCCGAAAGTGAATGCGATACGGCTGTGGCTTGCCTTCGCTTAAAATATAGACACCGAGCTCACCCCGCGGTGATTCAACACTCGTGTACACTTCCCCTGCAGGCGGGCGTATCAGCTTGGGTAATTTGGCGATAATCGCCCCATCACCCGGAAAGCTCTCCAGCGCTTGCTCCACGATCCGTCGCGACTGTTCCATCTCAGCCATGCGCAGTTCATATTTAGCCCACAAGTCGCCGTCTGTGCGCACGGGTATGTCAAAATGAAAGCGGTCGTAGATCGAATACGGTTTGGCTTTGCGCACATCATAACGCACGCCGGTTGCCCGAAGGTTGACCCCCGTGAGCCCATAAG
>JAVERJ010000137.1:0-5643 GCA_034007185.1 Candidatus Carbonibacillus sp.
AATGGCTACCAAGCCTTCCCGCACGTCATCACCGCTTAAGTTGCTTTCACCATCCTTTAAAAGCTGAAACTTTCGGGCGTAATCATTGATCACCCGGGTGAGCGCGGCCTTAAAGCCCGCTTCATGTGTTCCCCCTTCATGCGTAGGAATATTGTTCACATACGAATGTAAAATGGTTTGATAGGTTTGTGTATAGACGAGGGAGATATCAATTTCGATCGACTCTTTTTTCCCACTAAACGATAGCGGTGCATGAAGCCATGTTTCTTCATCGGACAGACGTTTTAAATATTCAGCAAGACCGCCTTCGTAATAAAAAGTTTCTTCCTTGTTATTTTTTTTGTCGTTTAAAACAAGGGTAATCCCTCGATTTAAAAAAGCGAGTTCTTCGAGACGTTCACGTAATATTGTTTCATCGAACGTCGTTGTCTCTGTAAAAATCGTTTCATCGGGTAAGAAGGTAATGGTCGTACCATGGACGTCTGGAGCAATACGATCAACGACTTCTAGCGGTCCAAGCGGTTCACCGCGCGAAAAACTCTGCCGATACAGCTGTCCATCTTTTTTGACTTCTGCGATGAGCAATTTGGATAGCGCATTGACTACAGAGACACCGACACCGTGAAGCCCCCCCGATACTTTGTAACCACTGCCGCCGAATTTTCCACCAGCGTGTAAGATTGTCAAAACCGTTTCTAACGTCGACTTACCGGTTTGAGGGTGAATTTCAACAGGAATACCGCGACCATTATCTGAAACACTCACGCTTCCATCTGTGTTAAGCGTGACCTCTATATGGTCGGCATAACCATTCATCGCTTCATCAATGGCATTATCGACAACTTCCCAAACAAGATGATGTAAGCCTCGACTCCCCGTCGAACCAATGTACATCCCCGGCCGCCGCCGTACAGCTTCTAAACCTTCTAGTACTTGAATATCACTCGCTGTATACGTCAACGGTTGTCCTTCTTGTTTAGCCATCAAGCTGCCTCCTTTTATTCAAATCGTCTCACTTCACCACGTGAGACTGTATATATCGTGGCATCGTTTAATTTATCGACATTTTGAAACGAAGCCGTTGTAATAAACGATTGTTCGTTGGTTTGTAAAAGTTTTATAAGCATCTGCGCGCGTTCATCATCGAGCTCAGAAAAGACATCATCGAGTAAAAGAAGCGGTTTTTCACCGCTTTCTTGAACGATCGTCTCGACTTCAGCCATTTTTACGGCTAGCGCAATCGATCGCTTTTGTCCTTGGGAAGCGACCATTTCGGCGGGCCGTTCGTTTAAGAAAAAGATGAGATCATCGCGATGCGGACCGATGGATGTATGACCTTGTTGAAGGTCATAAGAACGTCTTTGCCGATAGAGCGTATGCAACTGTTCTTTGAGCTGTTTGATAAAAGCATGTTCACCATATGCATCCATGGATAGAGAAGGCGCAAATAGATCGGTAAGACCTTCAGGGCGATACATGAAGGTTAAAGTTTCTTTGTTTTTAGCCAGTTCCGTGTACGCTTTTTCACCAAAGGTCTTGAGATGCATTATAAACGATTGACGCGCCGCGATGATATAAGCGGCGCTTTCACTAAGAAGATCGTCCCAGCCGTCTAAAAGGCCTTCCAGTTCTCTGGATGTTGAATATTGCTTTAATAACTGGTTTCGCCTCACCAATAATTTATTATACCTGTTTAAATGATATAAATAAAGCGGTTTAAGTTGACTGATGAATGTGTCTAAAAGCCGTCGTCGAAACCGTGGTGACCCGCCGACGATTTGTAAGTCTTCAGGAACGAAAAGTACGATTTTCAAATGCCCGACAAAATCCATCAGGCGTGTTATTCGTTGTTCATTGGCATAGCCTTGTTTATGGCCATTCATGTATTGAAGGGTGAGGGTGCGCAGCGTATGTTTTCCGCTGATTTGCGCGTGAATCGAGGCATCGTTTTTTCCCCACATAATCCATTGTTTATCGGCACCAGCGCGAGGTGATTTGGCCAATGAAAGAAGTACGAGCGCTTCTAAGAGATTGGTCTTCCCCGCGCCATTTTCGCCTATAAAAATATTGACGCCTTGTTGAAAATGGATGCATGTTTCGCTGTAATTACGAAAATGTTTTAAAGATAGCGTTTGTACGTGCATCCTTCATCCTACTTTCTATCGATCAATGCGTTTTGACAGGTACGATCAAATGTAAATGATGGTCTTGATCGCGTTCTTTTACAACAAAGGGGGAAAGTGCACCATTAAACCAAAAGACAATGCGTTCTCCTTTTAAATGTTTTAAAGCATCAAGCAAATATTGGCCATTGAACCAAATCGATAACGCTTCACCTTGTGAGATCTCTCCGGGCACCGGTTCACTAAAGGTTCCAAGTTCAGGATGAACAGTATAAAGAATGATTGTTTTTTCTTCTGCAGTTAATCGCACTGTTTGATTGCGATTGTACTGCGCAATGACAAGTGCACGTTCGATCGCTTCGAGCAAGGGTTCGCGTTCTGTTTCTACGATCGATTTACCGGATTTGGGAATAATCATTCGGGTATCAGGATAGGTACCGCTTAAAAGACGTAAATAAAGGGCGAACGTTTCACCTTTGAGGGCAAGTGTTCTAAGATCGGTTTGGAGATAAATCGTCTCTTTTTCTTCAGACAAAAGGGCGATAAGATCAGACATATGCTTTGCTGGTAGAATGATCGGGGCATGGAATACGGGTTCTTCCTTCGATAAGACTATATGCGCTTCGGCTAGGCGGTGAGAGTCGGTTGCAGTTGCGATCAAACGATTACCTTCTTGCATCAATCGTACACCTTTTAAGACGGGACGGCTCTCATCTTTGGAGGCGGCAAATGTGACTTGTTCTAATAAAGCGCGAAAGGATTCGCTTGGAAGATGGATCCCTGTGCTTTCTTCAAAAGTTGGTAAGGATGGATACTCATCTGGATTCATACCGTGGATTTGATAAGAAACAGCATCTTGATTTAATGTGATGTGCTGATGCGTATCGCTTGTCATTTGAAGTGTTCCTGATTTCATACGACGAATCATATCTAAGGTGAGCTTGGCCGGAATGACGACGGCACCGTCTTCTATGATTTGAAGCGTTGGTTCATGGTCTTTGTTTTCTGGGTCGGGATGGAGATGATAGATGATGGTCAGTTCATGATTGGTGCTGATCACATCGAGATGGGTGGTCTGTGTTTTTAAAAGTATACCACTTAAAATCGGAATAACGGCTCGATGATCAATGGCACGCGCGCTGGTACTGAGTGTTTTGAGTAACACTTGTTGTGGCAGTTGGATATTCATACGTTGGGCCTCCTTAGAACAACCGTGTTTTGTGTTGTATGCTTCTTTTTTTCAAAGATAAAGATCGTCTTCATCATAATAGGCCTTGTGGAAATGTGGAAAACGCTCGTGGATAACCTTTATACGGATGCTGTACTTGTGGATAAAACATGGATAAGATCGTGGGTGACTGTTATCCACTTGTGAATAACGATAGTCTTTCTCTGAGTTCAGCAATCGTCTGTTTGAGTTTGGGATCTTCGGTGAGCGATGTGTTGATTTTCTCATAGGCATGCATCACTGTCGTGTGATCCCGTCCTCCAAATTCTTGTCCAATTTTGGGAAGGGATAAGTTGGTGAGTTCACGTGTTAAGTACATGGCGATTTGACGCGGTAAGACGATATCGCGCTGTCTTTTTTTGCCTTTAAGATCTTCTATTTTAACTGAAAAGTGATCGGCAACCGTTTTTAATATATCGAAAACCGTCAGTTGTTTATGGTTTTGTGGGGAAATAATATCTTTGAGTGCTTCTTCAGCGAGTGGTACGTCGATATCACGATTCATGAGTGATGCATACGCAACGGTACGGATGAGTGCACCTTCTAGTTCGCGGATGTTGGTACTCACTTGTGAGGCGATATAGAGCAGGACATCGTTAGGAATATCGAGCTGTTCTGCTTTTGTTTTTTTGTACAAAATGGCCACCCGTGTCTCTAAATCCGGCGGTTGAATATCGGTAATGAGTCCCCATTCAAAACGCGAACGTAATCTTTCTTCTAATGTTGGAATGTCTTTGGGTGGACGGTCACTTGAGATAACGATTTGCTTATTGGCTTCGTGCAACGTATTAAATGTGTGAAAAAATTCTTCTTGTGTTTGTTCTTTGCCAGCAAGAAATTGAATATCATCAATGAGTAGAAGATCAACACTCCGGTACTTTTGCCGAAACACTTCGGTGCGACTGTCGCGGATGGCACCGATAAATTCATTTGTAAATTTTTCAGAAGATAGATAGACGACTTTAAGGTTGGGATGATGTTTGCGTACATAATGACCGATGGCATGCATTAAATGGGTTTTTCCTAATCCTACGCCACCGTAGATAAATAACGGGTTATAAGATTTTGCGGGGCGTTCTGCGACAGCCAAGGCTGCTGCATGGGCGAAACGATTGCCATGACCGACGACGAATGTTTCGAAAATATATTTGGGATTGAGTGGTTCTGCTTCTGGTGCCATGCGCGATGATGGTTGAGTTTCTAAAGATGGAGTCGTCGTTGGGGGGATTGGATGTTTGGGTAATTCTTCCGGTGTAAGAAATCTTGGGCGGAGAGGTTGACCGTAAATTTCTTCGATCATCGTTGCTAAGTAAGCGATGTAATTGTCTTGTAACCAACTTTTGATAAAGGCATTGGGTGCCTTGATGAGAAGTTCATTGTTTTCGACCTGGAATCCTTTTGTTTCTTGAAACCATGTTTCAAAACTCGGTTTGCTTAATCGTTTTTGAAGTTCATCTAATATCGTCTGCCAGATGGCTTCGGCCTGATGGTGTGGACGTTCTTGCACCGGTTTCACCTCATTTATTTCTAAAGAAGGACGATGAGATCGATCATCCACAACACGTCGGGGTATTGTGGAAAGCATACATCACGGTTGGGGAAGTAAAACCACACCGTTATCCACAGCTGTGGATAACGGTGTGGAAAATATAGGTTTATTCACCATGAGATGTGCATTTATCATAACAAAAAAAACCGAGTGCTTCAACGAATAACGGTTTTAAAGGTGATTTATCCACATGTTGATAACATCTCCATCAACGATGCTAGATGTTGTGTATAAAACTGTGAATGCACTGGGGACGCCAGTGTCTTTTTTTATGACGCTGTGGATAAATGGGGGATTGTCATCATTTTTCTTGACAGTCGCTTGTTCCCTCGATATAATGCATTAGGATAGTTCGGCACGGGGGGGATATGTATGGCTAAACCGACTTATCATCCAAATAAACGCAAACGGAAAAAAGATCATGGTTTTCGTGCTCGGATGAAAACAAAAGGTGGTCGCAAGGTACTCGCCGCCCGCCGCAAAAAAGGTCGTTATGTTTTGTCTGCATGATGCTTGAGGCCACGGGAGGGTGGCCTTTTTTGTTGTAGGGGGGCTTACATTTGCGTTGGGCACGTTTAAAAAGAAATGACGCGTTTTCGGAGGTCATCCAGCGCGGAAAATCATTTGTCTCACCTTTGGTCGTCTTGTATGTAAAAAAAGTTGATGCATCCGAACCGTGTCGCGTTGGTTTTTCTGTCGGGAAAAAAGTGGGTCCTGCCGTGCGCCGTAACTACTATAAACGC